>SYAK01000130.1 GCA_005788935.1 Pseudomonadota bacterium | reverse complement strand
GCAGCGCGTCGGCCTCGGCGTCGGTCGCGACGCGGGCCGCGCGGGTCTCGACATCGGCCAGGGGATGGCGGGCTCGCAGCGCGGAGGCCGCCACCTCGACCTTGGACACGCCGAGGTCGCGGGTCGTGAACAGGACCTGGCGCTGCAGGTTCGACAGCTCGACGCGGTCGTCGTCGATGAGGCGGACCGCAAGGCCTTGCGCCACGAGCCCGAGGGCCGCTGGCCCTCCGAGGCCGCCCGCCCCGACGATGGCCACGCGCGGTCGTTCAGGGGCGGAGCGAGCCCCCTCGGATGCGGTCGCGACTGGCTGGCGGTGCGGCATGGCGGCGGGAGCTTCGCCGTTGTTGACCGTTCTTGTCAACAATGGCCTGCGCGGAGCGTCACGGGGCGGGCGCGGCTGTCAGGGCGTCCTCGAGCGCCTCGAACAGGGTCTGGACACCGTCGACGTAGAAGGCGGGCGTCCCCTCGGCGGCCGCACGCTCGCTCTCGGCGATGTCTGCGGCGATGTGGTCGGCGGTCGCCTGGCTTGCGAAATCGGCCTCGAAGCGTTTCACGTCGAGGCCGAGCTCGGCGGCGATCTTCGCGAAGAGTGGCACCTCGAGGGCGGCCTGACGGGCGAAGAGCTCGGCGGCGAAGTCCCAGAAGCGGCCCTGGAGGTGGGCGGCATGGGCCGCGCGGGCGGCGGGCAGCGCGAGCGGGTGGGTCGCGATCGGCAGGTGCTTCGCGCACAGGACGGCGCCGTGCTTCGCTGCGAGCTCCTTGGCCGGCTTGAAGGCCTTGGCGCAGTGAGGGCACTCGAAGTCCGAGAACTCGACGATGACGCGGGTCTGCGGCCCGATCTCCCCGGTGCACGGGACGCTGGCGAGGTTGAAGTCGAAGCGCTTCGCACGCCGCGCGAGGGCCTCGAGGAGCGCGTTCGTGGCCTGCTTCTTCGACCATCCGTCGGCGAGGCGGGCGACCACGAGATCCGCGAGCGACTTCGCCGCCGGGCAGGTCGTCGGGTCGCGCAGCGCCGCGTCAAAGGAGCGCGACTTGCCGCACGGGTCGAACTGCTCGCCGAGGATCGCCGCGAGGACACGTTGCTCGGCCACATCGAGGTCTCGCAGACCAAGCCCTGGCGGCAGGTCGGGTGGTACCTCGGGCACCGGCTCGAGGGCCTTCGGCGAGCGCGCCGTCTCCCCCGCATCCGACTCGGGCGCCGCGACACCCGCCGCGTCGTCGCCGACCTGCCTGGCCCCACCACCGCAGCCCGCCGCGAACGCGGTGACGCCGAACGCCAAGAGCCACGTCCCCACCTGCCCGCCTCGATGCGCCCTCATGCCTCGACCCTCCGTCGGATTTGCCCGCTTCACGGAACGCGCGGGGCGGTGCACGCTGGCGCCAGCCCAACGCCCCCCGTCTACCGCAAATCCCGAGACCCGCAAGCCCTTCCCGAGGCCGCGCGATTCCGCCGCGCCGCCACCGCCGCCACCCGAGCCCGGAACGCCGCGACCCGATGACCCACTCCGACCCGCCCACGACGACCGCCTGGATCGGACTCGGCGCCAATCTCGGCGACGCCGCCGCGACCCTCGAGCGTGCGCTCCGGAGCCTCGCCGCGATCCCGGGCATCCGCCGCGTCACGGTCTCGCCCGTCATCCGGACCGAGCCCGTCGGGCCGCGCCAGCCGCGCTACTCGAACGCCGTCGCCCGCCTCGAGACGACGCTCGCGCCGACGCTGCTGCTCGAGGCCCTGCTCGCCGTCGAGCACGCGCTCCACCGGGTCCGCGCGATTCGCTGGGGGCCGCGCACAGTGGACCTCGACCTGCTGCTGCACGGCCCGCGCGGAGCGACGGTCCTCCACACGCCGCGTCTGACCCTGCCGCACCCGGAGCTCCACGTCCGCGCCTTTGTCCTCGCGCCCCTGCTCTCGCTCGACCCCGACCTCGTGCACCCGGTGACCGGCCGCCCGCTCGCAGACCACCTCGAGGCTTTGACTTCGGCGCGCCCCCTGCTATGAGCTGTCCGGTGCCTTCCGTGCGCCAGCTCGCCCCAGCCCTCGCCGCCGCGGCCTCCCTCGCAGCCTGCGACGATCTGCGCCCGCTGCGCCCGCTGGCCGTCGACCTGACGGTGCCCGTCCACCAGACCCCGGACACGCAGCCGCTCGCCCCCGTCGACCTCGCCTCCCAGGCCGGCCTCGACGCGTTCGAGGCGCGCTGGCTTCCCCGTCCGGGTGCCGCCGCGCTCGCCGACTTCCTCGACGCGCTGGCGTCCCCCGCAGAAGGCAACCGCCCGTCGCGCGGCCTCGTCAACCCGTTGCTGCTTCAGCGCGTAGCACTCCTGCGCGCCGACGTCGCAGCCCTGCGCGGCGACGGGCTCGAGGGCGTCATCCGCGCGGGCACCCGCCTCCGCGAGGCCGCCCCGGGCGCCCCCGACACGCTCTTCGTGGAGGGTTACATCCCCTGGCGCTTCCTGCGGGCTGTGGACGACGCCGAGCGCCCGCTGACGCTCTCGGCCGAGCTCGTCCCGTTCGCCGAGTCCGTGCGCGAGCGATGGACGCAACTCCTTGCGTTGAAGCCCGACTATCGCGGCCCTCGAGACCGTGACGCGGCCTGGCTGCGGCAAGCCGTCGCCTCCCTCGACGCCGCCCTTGCCGCCCGCGCCGCGACGCCAGCCCCTCCCCCCGCAGCCTCGCCGACGTCACAGCCCGCAGTGACCGCGCTCGGCCCCTCCAGCCTCGCCGCGGTGGAGGCGCTCGCGCGATTCGAGGCGGCCCCGGACGGCGAGCGCCGCAGCCTCTGTGCGTCCTGGCAGGAACACCTCGGCACACCTGAAGACCGCGCCGCCTCTCCCGACGCGGCCGCCCTCGCGTTGCGCTGCGCCTCCCTCGCAGGCGCCGCGACCGAAGCCCTCTCGGCCCTCTCCGCCCTCGTGCGCTTCGACGGCGGCGGACACGACGCCTGCGGCCTTCGCGACGGCCTTGTGCTGCGCTTTGGCGAGGCTGTCGTCGTGACCGAGTCCCAAAAGCTCGGCCTCGCCCTCCACTGCCCCTCGCGCTGACCCCCGAAACGCGCGACGCCCGGGGACCTCACGGCCTCCGGGCGACTCGACGTGCAGGCGTCAGCTGCGTCAGCCGTTGTAGGCCTCGCACAGCCCGTTCCGGTTGCAGAACGCGCCGACCGGGCAGTCGCGGTCGGTCCGGCAAGTCGGCATCGGGTCGCAGACGCCGTCGACCGCGCAGTAATCCGTGACGGGACAGTCGGCGCTCGTCCGGCACAGCTGCCCGATGAAGCAGTAGCCATCGACCGCGCAGTAGGTGCCCGCGGGGCAGTCAATATGGTCGTTGCAGGGCGGGAGCGTGGAGCAGAGGCCGTCGGCCGCGCAGTACTCGTCCTCGTAGCAGTCGGTGTCCGCCCGGCACGTCGGGCTCGCGTAGCACACCCCGTCGTCCCCGCAGATGTAGCCCGCAGCGCAGTCGGTGTCGCGGACGCAGCCAGTGTCCGCGTAGCAGGCCCCGTCGTTGGCGCAGTACTCGCCCGCGCGGCAGTCAGCGTCGACGCGGCAGCGGTCATCGAGGTAACAGGTTCCGTCGTTGCCGCAGAAGTATCCGGCCGCGCAGTCCCGGTCGTCGAGGCACCCAGACGACACCTGATCTTCGTAGCAGACGCCGTCGGCCCCGCACCAGTAGCCCGCCGCACAGTCCCGATCGTCGAAGCAGCCCGACGTCACCGCGTCGGCGTAGCACACGCCGTCGGCCCCGCACCAGTAGCCGCCCGCGCAGTCCCAGTCGTCGAAGCAGCCGTAGCCGCCCGGCCCGACGGCGCAACCGGAGACGCCTGCGGCAGCGAGGAAGAAACTCAGCACGATCGGGGTTGTCTTCATGGTCGGCTCTCCGTGGGTGGGTGCGCCAGGGCGCTCGGCATGGACCGTGGACGCGGGCGGCTGCGGGATCTTCAAAAAAAGCGGCGGCCCCTCGCGCACCGCTGTCGCTTCCGGTTTCGGGCCGGGCCGAACTGTGGCATACTACGGATGGGGCGCCTCGGGGCACAATCGCGAGCGTGCCCCAGGGCGCTCGCGGCCGCTGTCCGCCGCAAGGCCCGACCCGAGAGGGCGCGATGACCCACCGACCCCCGACGCCGTCCCCGTACGCGACCGACCCGCTCGCCCCGCGCGAGGGCGCCGTGCGTCACCAGGGCGCTTCGGGGCCACGGGTGTCGCCCGCGCGCAAGGTGGCGGCCTACGCGGTGGTCTTCGCGGCCGGCGTCGCCATGTGGTCTGTCCTGCGGCCGGAGTCCCGCGGGCCCGAAGCGACGGTGGCGAGCCTCGAGGCAGCCCTCGAGGCGGGCGAGGACGCGCGGGCCCACGCGCTCGTCGACTATCGCCACCGCCTGTCCGAGACGCTCGGCCCGCTCTTTGACGGAGGGCCCGAAGCGGACAGGGCCGAACTCGAGCGGCTGACGCGCGCGATGCTCGTGGAGACCTCGCGCAAGCAGTGGCCGACGTACTGTGCGGGACGCGCGATGGAGCGGCGGCTCATGGGCGAGGCCGACAGACGGCCCGCGCCGACGGACGAGGTCGCGTGGGTCGTGTCGCGGCCCGCGGACGGCTCGAACTTCAGATGGGAATACCGGTTGCACCGCAAGGAGGGCGCATGGCGAATCACGCAGCGGGAGTTCACGCAGGACGGGATTCTGAGCGACTCGACGCGATTCTGGCCGATGGCGCAGAAGGCGGTGGCGCTGCGGCTCGGGCGGTCGCCGACGCTTGGCGAGCTGGCGGGGAACCTGGAGTCGGTGAAGGGCTCGCTGCGGGTCCGGACCATTCGGGTGCCGTCGCGGGAGGAGCTCGCGCGGCCGCGGGCGACGACGACGCCGACGCCCACCGCGCCCGCGAGCCCGGCGGCACCGGAGACGCTCCCCGTGCCGCCGCGCCCCTGACGGGTGTCTTTCCCCGGGCCCCAGCCCGCGAGACATCGCCGCTGTGGCTCCTCGTGAAGGACGAGCGGACGAACCGCCTGCTCGAACGCATCGCGACCCAGCTCGAGGCGCTGCGGGCGTCGGACTCGGGTGGTCACGCGGCCCCCGTCCTCGAGCTGCCGCGGAGCGAAATCGAATACTGTCGCGAAACCTGGGAGGAAGGCGTTCTGCGCGGAGAGCAGGAGCTCTATGATCTCGCGACCCTGCTCTGCACCCGCCTGACGGGCGCGCACAACATCGAGCACGTGGCCCGCGTCGTGGTCGGGCTGAAGGAAGAGGACGAGTCGGCTGGCGCCAAGCGCATCGTCATCGAGGAGCACCTGTCGCGCGAAAACCTCAAGCGCTTCACGGACTACTCCCTCGCGCAGCGCATCGCGCGGCGCTACCGCTACCGCGAGAGTCACGACCAGCCGCTCGGGCTGCTCTATCCACGCGCGAGCTTCCTCGAGCTGTGGCCGCTCGAGAGCCGCGAGGACGCCCCCGCGACCCGGGTGCTGACGCGGGTCAAGAGCAACGACCAGATCTGGAACAAGGTGTGCGACGCGCTGTTTGACATCGACAGCATCGTGGCTCGCGACAAGATCTTGAATTCACGTTCGAAGTACATCAAGGACGTGTTCGGCATCAAGATCCTGACCCCACGCCGCGTCGACTCGTACAACGTCCACCAGCTGCTCGAAGAGGTGCGCTTCGAGACAGCGGAGCTCGAGCGCCTCGGGCTCGACCCGCGGCCCGAGCGCCTCGGGCTCGAGCTCATCGAGCACAAGGACTACCTCTCGGTCGCCCCCGAGCAGAAGAAGCGCACGGGCTGGGAGGCGCTGAAGAACGTCTACCGCTGGGGCCACGAGCTCTTCGAGGTGCAGATCCAGACCGAGGCCAACTACTTCCTCGAGGCCATGCACCTGACCGACACCTCCCACCGGACCTTCGAGATGCAGCGCCGAGTGATGCGCCGCCAGATCGAGGAGAAGGTTCCGCATTACGAGGGGTTCCGGCGTCTCCTGAAGACCGTCTTCCAGCGCGACGACGACGCCCTCGACGCCCTCGGCACCGAGTTGCCCTGGCTGTCCGTGTCGCGCTGAGTCGGCTCAGGCGTCCCCACTCGGCGCGACCGGCTTTCGCAGATGAAACAGGATCGCGGAGACCGCCGCAGGTGTGACGCCCGCGAGTCGCCCAGCCGCACCGAGGTTCGCGGGGCGGGCCCGCGAGAGGCGCTCGCGGACCTCGGTCGTGAGCCCGTGGACGGTGGCATAGTCGAGGGTGTCTGGCAGGCGCACACGCTCGTGGCGGTCGAACTGGGCCACCTGCCTGTCCTGCCGAACGATGTAACCCTCGTATTTAATGTGGATTTCAACGACCTCACGGGCCACGGGCGAGAGCCCCGCCAGAACCTCGCCAAAGAGCGTCCCGTGGCGGGACAGCTCGACCTCGGGGCGGCGGATGAGCTCGACGGCCGTCGTGGGCTGGCTGATGGGCGCGAGCCCGTGGTCGGTGAGCCGGTCGCAGGTCTCGGCGTTCGGGACGAAGCGCAGCCCGCGCAGCGCCTCGAGCGCACCGTCAAGCTCACGCTGACGCTGCTCGAACGCGCGCCAGCTGTCGTCATCGAGCAGCCCGAGGCGGCGGGCCACGGGCATCAGGCGCGCGTCCGCGTGGGCCTCGCGGAGGTGCAAACGGAACTCGGCCCGTGACGTGAACATGCGGTAGGGCTCGTCGACCCCTCGGGTCGTCAAATCGTCAACGAGCACACCGGCATAGGCTGCGTTGCGCGCTGGCTGCCAGGGGTCCTCGCCGCGACCACCGAGGACCGCGTTGAGGCCAGCGAGCAGCCCCTGAATGGCCGCCTCCTCGTAGCCCGTCGTGC
>SYAK01000129.1 GCA_005788935.1 Pseudomonadota bacterium | reverse complement strand
GGCGTTCGTCGAACAGCCCGTGGCGGCCTCCGAGCTCGAGCGGCGCGCGACGCTCGGCAATGACATCGTGGTCCGCGGCGCGGGCGTCTCGACGAAGGAGTCGACGCGCTGCCAGCACTTCAGCGGCCACCGTGACCGCAAGTTCTCCGGCACGCTCTCCTCGGACGGGGACCTCGGCTTCCGCTGCGCCCGCAGCCTGCCCCAAACCCAGCTCTGACCGGCCTCAGGGGGGCGCAGGACGGGGTGGCGGGTCCTCGAGGCGGACCGAGGGCCACATCTCGACGAAGCGGGCCATGGTCGCCTCGGGGTCGAGCGCCACATGGCCGAGAATGGGCCACTCGTCGACGCGATGATGGTGGCTGATGCGCTCTTCGTCAGGAACGAGCGTCACGACGAGCGGCATGCCCGTCTCGTCACGGCGGTCCGAGACGACGCCAGCGAGGCCAGGCAGCCCCTCGCGACCGCTGTGCGCCCAGAAGACGAGGTCGCCAGGCTGGAACGCGGTGGCGGCCGCGGGGGTCGCGGTCTCGATGGGCCGCTCGGGCGCAAACGCGCGCGCGAAGGTGAAGACATTGGCGACGCGGCGGTGGTCACGCCCGCGGTCGAGCTTCTTGTTGGCGGGAATCGGGGGATAGCGACGCGGCTCGAGGCGGCGATCGTGATGGATGAGCTGCTGCAGATCGAGCCCGACCTCGCGCAGACAGCGGATGATGAGGTCGGTGGACGTCCCGAGGTGGGCGGGGAGGTCGCCGAAGGGGTACGGGAGATCGCGCTCCTGCGGCGCGTGCCGAACCCCGAGCGTCAGGGCGCGCTCGGCGCACAGGAGGACCTCGACGCGGGCTGTCGTCAGGGGCTCGGGCCACGCAGGGAGGAGATCCGCGGGATCGGTCGAGCGGTAAGCGATGACGTCACGGATTGCGCGGTCGAAGCGCTTCTGGCGCGCAAAGAACTCCTGCGGCGGGATGAAGAGCGGGGCGAACACCCAATACCAGAGCAGCGCGATGACGCCGAGCGCACCGAGGAGCACGAGGGCCGTGAGCAGCGGATTCGTTTGCCGCTTGCGCCGACCTCCGTGTGCCGCTCCGAGGTCCGTCACCATGGCAGAAGGGGGGCCGCCTGCGTGATGGGGGCGAGCGCGAGCGTGAAGAGCAGCATCAGGAAGGCCGCGAGGATGGCGACGTGCGCGCTGCGACGTGCCGGGCCTTCACCGACCTCCGCCACGAGGGCCATCAGACCGACGATGGCAGCCCCTCCAACGCCCTCCGGAAGGAAGCCGACCGCGAGGGCCCCCGTCAGCCCGAGGAGCGCCAGCAAGACCGGGCGTCGGGGCGCGACAGACGGAACCGCAGAGGCGTGGCGCGACGCGAAGGACGCGAGCAGCCCGAGGCCGAGCGCGAGCCGCAGCGCGTCGAGCGGGGGACGGGACCATGGGGCCAAAACGGCGGACGGGCCCGCGACCTCGGTGATGGCGCCCGCTGGCCCCGAGGCGAGCGTCAGGGCCCGCCGGACGGCGTCGAGATCGAGAGGGACGGCCTCGGCGGCGACGAGTGGGCCGAGCAGGCGCAGGAGGGCGAACAGGACCAGCAGCAGCGCGACCCCCGGACCGACCTGGCGAGCAAGGCGGGCAAGGCGGGCAAGACGGATCGGGGCCGGGCGAGGGTCCAAGGGCTTGTCCGAGACCGATGGCGAAGGTTCGGCCGGACGGGCGAACGCGAGCCAGGCCGCCATGATGGCGAGGCCAGCGAGCCACGGCATCGCGGACGCGAGCGGGGTCTTGGCCACCACCGCGTCGGGCAGGGGCAGGTGACGGCTCACGTCGACGGTCGCGAGCGTCGTGGGGTCGGTGACGGTCAGAGCGAGCCTCAGCGGCTGCCCGGCCTCATCCGCGAGCCGCGAGGTCGTGGGCTCCATGACAGCGAGCAGCGGGACGAGCAGCAGCAGGACACCGCGCAGGGCCTCCGGCGTCAGCGGACCATGCCAGCGCGCTGACGCGAGCCAACGCCCGAGGAAACCGAGCGCGGTCCCGGCGAGTCCCGCGCCGACGAGCGTGAGGCTCGGCGCGAGCGGCCAGCGGTCGAGTGGATGGGACGCGAGACCGAGACCCAGGGTGAGGAGCCCGAGACCCCAGCTCGCGGTCGTGCCAAAGGCCGTCAGCGTCGCCACCGCGAGGGCCAGGGTGCGCGGGCATAGGTCCCCGCCGAAGCTCGCGAGGCCGACCCCGAGCCCGGTGAGCAGCAAGGCGGCGAGGTCACGGGTCAGCGCGCGGCTCATCCGGCCTCCCCCCTGTTCGCGGCCCGTTCCGCGGGCGGTCCCTCGGCGAAGGCCCCGACGAGGAGCCCCGCGGCGATGAAGGCAAACGCCAGCGCGGCGAGCCAGCCACCCGGACGCGCCACGACCCGAAGCGTCAGATCGAGCGGCATCACGGCCTCGAAGGCGGTCGCAGCTCCGACCGTCGGCCAGAGGAGCGACGCGGTCCCGTCCTCGCCCGCGGTCGCAAGCCAGGCCCCCGCACCACCGGCTTCGAAGACTGCCTCACGACCGTCGGCCTTGACCGCGTGGGTCGCACCCGGGCGCAGCGACAGCCTGAGCGGCCCTGTCCCGGTCCGCCACAGCACGGTCGCTGGCTCGGGGGGCTCGCCGCTCGGAGAGCCCCAGACGGCAGCCTCGAGGCTGACCACCCATCGGCCTGCCGCGGAGGGCGCACCGGGCGCGAGGGTGAGCGCGACCTCGTCGGCGCCCGCCTCCGCCAGAGCGCACGCGACAGCGAAGGTCGGGTCGAGAGGGTCGGGGAGCGCGCAGCGCAAGGCGAACGGCAACGCCCGGGGCACGACGAGCTCGGGCGCCACCTCGACCTCGCCACGTGAGACCGACGCGCCGCCAGCACGCACCGTGACGCGCCCATCGAAGACGCCATCCTGATGGAGGGCGGCCCCAGCGAGCAGCCCCGTCACACCGAGACCGACAAGCGTCAGCGCTTCGGGGAGACGGCTCCGGCGGGTGCCAGCGACCTCGAACCGTGGACCGCCACGGCGCGCGAGGACCCGTGCCACGAGGTGCAGCGCGACGAGCAGCGCGAGCAGCCACACGAGCCAGCTGCGGAGCGGCGCCTCGAGGCCGAGCCCGAGCGCGATTTCAGCGCGCCCGAAGCCGAGCGCGCGGGCGAGCTCACGCGGCGGGAGGCGGTCGGGGATGAAGGCCGCGAGTGCGAGGTGCAGGCCGAGCGCCAACCCGAGGCCCACCCCGGTGGCCGATGAGGCCGCCAGACGCCAGGCCGTGGCTGACGCACCATCCCTCGGGGCTCCCGTGGGACGCGTCGGCTCGGGCTCCGCGTGCGGCTCGCTCATCGGCAAGCCCTTAGCACCGCGCGCGCCCCCGGGCAACGGCGCTCGCGCCCTCGTCCGCCGTCAGCCGCACCGGGCAGCGCCGAGATGTCATGACAGAACGTCAGGTATCGTGACAGATCGTCGGAGCGGGCCGGCGACGGCCGGTTATCCGACGTCATGTCAGCTCTCGTCCGCGTCGAACACGGGCGACCCCGGGCCCGCGAGCGGCCTCAGGCGGACCTGTCGTGCGAGGCGAGGCCCGCCTCAAGCAACGCGAGCAGTCTCGCCCGCAGCTCGCCCCCCTCGGGGAGCGGCAAGGCCACCGTCCGCACCGCCGCGAGCGGCGCCCCATCCGTCTCGCGCGACAGCTCGACGCGCGCCACCACATCCGACACGACCTCGAGCCGAATGAACTCCGACAGCCCGTAACTCCTCGGAATCCCGAACTGCCGCACCACGAGCTGGCCGCCGTCGACCACCACCTCGGTCGGGAAGAGAAAGGCCGCAAGCGCCCCGGTCACTGCGACCCCGAGCACGGCGAACCAGCCGCCGCCGCCGAGAAGGCCGCCGCCGACCGCGACGAGCCCCACCCCGAGCGCGAGCAGCGCGAGCGTCCGGCCGAGGTGAACCCGGGCGGGCCAGACCCGATAGCGAACGACGCCGCACCCCGGAGCGGGAGGGCGGCCCGCGGAGCGGTGGTCCTCGTTGGCGCTGACATCGTGCATGAGGCGATGCTAACCGCCTCCCGGCCTGCGCGCCAGCTCCGGACGCCTGCGTCCCCTCGCCAGACGCGCCGACAGCCCGGGCGCTTCGGATTTGCCAGCAGGGGCGGGGCTGGGGTAGGGTGGTGGTTCTTCACGGTGCGGCAGGGGGTCGGCCCGGTGATCCGTTACAGGAGCACGCGTCATGGGATATGAACTGGGAACTGCGCGCCGCATCAGCGGCGTCGTGATCGGGGTCGTTTCGGACAACGTCCACCCGGACGGGCAGTATGCGGTGAAGCTGGACCTGCCCTGGATCACAAGCTCGGACGCGGGTGATGACGCCAACTTCCCGTCAACCTGGTGCCCCGTGGCGACGCCGATGGCGGGCGGCGGACGCGGCTTCTACGCGCTCCCCGAGGTCGGCGACGAGGTCGTGGTGTCGTTCATCCATGGCGACATGCGCTTCCCGGTCGTCATCGGCTCGCTCTGGAACAGCGAGTCGAAGGCCCCAGCGGGCGACGACGGCCCGAAGGAGATCACCGATCCGCTCGGCAACGCGCTCGGCATCGCCGACACGTGCAAGGACAACAAGGCGGCGAACGGTGAGAACAACGGCCGCTACTGGGTCGGGCGCGCGGGCTCGGGGATCCTCATCAACGACACCGCGGGCAAGGAGAAGCTGGCGATGTGGACCGCCAAGGGGACCCACCTCGCGCTGAACGACGAGAAGGAGACGATCACCATGTCCGACAAGGGCAAGGAGACCTATCTGGCCCTCGACGCCAAGAACAAGAAGATCATCCTCGAGTGCACGAACGGCGACATCGACATCCTGTGCAAGAAGGGGAAGTTCAATCTCGAGGCCAAAGAGATCGTCACGAAGGCCGAGAAGACGCAGACCCACGAGTCGGGCACCGACTGGAAGCAGGAAGCGGGCGGCAAGATGAACCTGAAGTCGGGCGGCAACATGACGGCTGAGGCCCCGAAGATCGAGCTCAACCCGTAACGGGTTGCTGGCAGCTCACACGAGACAGGCCGTCGTCCGAGACGGCACGGCGGGTGGGCGGCGAGGCCGAACGCCCTCCCCCGCCGGTGGCTCCCCCGCCCAACCTCAGCGTTCGAGATCCTCGGGCCCGTCAGGACCCTCGAGCCCGTCGAGGGCGTCGCCGAGCCCGTCGTCGTCACCAGCGCGCGTCAGGACCTCGGGGCGCGGCCGAGACAGGTGGGGCGCGTGCCCGTTGAGCACGACCTCGGTCCGCTCGAGATGGAACTGCGGTGCGTCGACGAGCTGGATTTCCGCCCCGTACAAGGTCTCGGCCCGCTCGAGCTCGCGCTGAAAGTCGTGCGCGAGCGTCTCCGTGACCCGCGGGTGCGCCCGCACCTCGGCGATGGTGGGGCTTGGGCTCGACGGCGCCGCCCGCAGCTTCTGGTGCAGCTCGAGCAGCAGGCCGTCGGCGATGACCTGCAGCGAACGCAAATACCCTTTGCCTTCACAATAGTAGCACGGCTCGGTCAGCGACTCGACGATCGAGTTGCGCACCCGCTTGCGCGTCATCTCGACGAGCCCGAGCCCCGAGACAGGCAGCACCCGCGTCTGCGCCCGATCGCGCTCGAGCTCCGCGGTCAGCGCCGCGAGCACCCGCTGCTGGTTGTCGGGCTGGTCCATGTCGATGAAGTCGATGACCACGATGCCGCCGATGTCGCGCAGTCGCAGCTGATAGGCGATCTCCTTGACGGCCTCGAGGTTCGTCGTCAGGACCGTGTCCTCGAAGCGCGCCTTGCCGACGAAGCGCCCGGTGTTGACGTCGACCGCGGTGAGCGCCTCGGTGCGGTCGATGAGGATGTAGCCGCCCGACTTCAGCCAGACCTTGCGGCGCGAGGCGCGGGTGATCTCCCACTCGACGCCGTAGCGCTCGAACATGGGCTCGGGGGCGTCCCAACGCTGGATGCTGTCGATGAAGCTCGGCATGAAGCGGCGCGCGAAGGCGAGGATGCGCTCGAGCTCGTCGTCGTCGTCAACCACGACCCGGTCGTCGGGGTCCGCGATGAGATCCCGGACCGAGCGCAGCGTCAGGTCGAGATCCTCGTGGATCAGGGCGGGCGCGCGCGCGTCGAGCCCACGGGCCCGGATGTCGCGCCACAGCGAGACGAGGAAGGCGACGTCCTCACGCAGCGCGGCGAGATCGAGGCCCTCGCTCGCGGTACGCACGATGAGGCCACCCTCCTCGGGCTTGACGGCCTGCGCCATCGCGCGGAGTCGGCTGCGCTCGTCCGGGTCCGTGATGCGCCGCGAGACCCCGACATGCTCGACGGTCGGCATGTAGACCACGTGGCGGCCAGGCAGCGAAATGTGGGTCGTGATGCGGGCGCCCTTCGTGCCGAGCGGCATCTTGGCGACCTGAACGAGCAGCTGCTGGCCGCTGACGAGCAGGCTGTCGATCGGCGGGAATCGATCACCGCGTCCGACTGGGGATGCGCGCGTGCCGTCCGCGGGGCTGTCGGGCGCCTCGTCGTCCTCGTCATCGGGAGCGTCGGGCCGCGCCACGTCGCCGACGAACAGGAACGCGGTCCGAGACAGTACGATCTCGACGAACGCCGCCGGCCTCCCGGGCAGCACGCGGACGACGCGCCCCTTGTAGATGTTTCCGACGAGCGACGTGTCGCGGATGCGCTCGAAGAACAGCTCGGCCGTGACCCCGTTCTCGATGAGCGCCACCCGCCGCTGCTCGGGGCGGCGGTTGATGAGCAGGATGCGTGCGCTCATCGGTAGACGACCGAGAACGAGCCGTCGCGGACCGCGAGCGGGTCGCGGTTGATGTCGGCCATGTCGAAGGCGAAGGTGCCCTCGACGCGCGCCCCGAGCCCGCCGTTCTTCGTGATGCTGACCTTCCAGGTCGACGACGCGTGCGTGTAGGGCGCCTCACAGTCCCCGACGCCCGCCTCGCTACCGCCGCCGTCATTCCAGCAGGCGGTCACCTTCGTCGGATTGAAGATCTCGCTGTCCCAGGCGCCCGTCGCGACCTCGGTGATGGGGGCGAAGTGGATCTGGAGCTGCTTCAGGCCACGCCGCGCGGTCAGGGTCAGGCGCCGCCCCACCTGGGTGTAGGTCGCCTGCGCATCGAGGGTCAGGCTCTCGACGACGCCACCCACGCTCAATCGAATCTCGGCGGGCGCCTCGATGACCTCGCCGCCGCCCGAGGCGTCCTCGGTCGGCGCCACGACCCCGCAAACCGGCCGCTGGCAGACGCCCGCGACGCAAATCTCGCCATCGGCGCAGGGGAAGGCCTCCTCGGATGCGCCAAGCCCGTCGCAGACGTAGACCTTGCGGTCCTCACAGCGGACCCCGTTCGGGACGCAGCGGGGGGCGGCACACGCAGGTACGCCGCCAGCCGCCACACACACCTCGCCGCGAGGGCACGTCGTCTGCTGCCACATCCCGGAGACGCAGCGGAGGAAGCCGTTGGTCGTGCACCTGTCTTCACTTCCGATGCAGTTGGACGCAACACATGCTCCATCGCGGCAGCTCTCGCCGCTCGGACAGGACTCGCGCTGCCGCCCGCTGCCGTCGGCGAGACAGGTCTCGCGCTCGACCGCGTTGACGCACGTCGAGACCCCGGGGTTCGCGCAAGCCCGCACCGTGCAGCGCGCGGGGCTCACCGAGCCGTCACAGCGCTCCTGAGCGTTGCACGGGGAGAAGACATGACTCAGGCCGTCGTCGGCGCAGCGCCAGAGGCTCGCGCCGAGACAACGCGTGCCAAAGGTCGCGGGGTCGCACAAGCGCGCGACGCAGGCCTCGCCCCCGTCACCGTCACCGCAACCAGCGAAGCCTGCAAGCGCGAGCAGGCACGCGCCACGGACCGCCCAGCCGACCACCGCATCCACGCCCGAAAACGCCATGAGACCCGTCCTTGCCCGGGGCGGCCGGCGACCGGGCTCCGGGCGCAGGAAGGTATCATGCGCGTCGCGCGGTCGCAAAAGTCTTTCAAGTCCCGTGCCAAGTTGGTCAACCTCGCTTGAGCGGCCCGCGTGCGGGTGCTATCGTCGTGCCATCCCGGGCCCCATGGTCTGGTCTCCAAACCCACGCGATGGAGCTGCATGGAGCTCAAGCAATTCCTGAAGATGCAGCAGCAGCTGGTGATGACGCCGCAGCTGCAGCAGGCGATC
>SYAK01000128.1 GCA_005788935.1 Pseudomonadota bacterium | reverse complement strand
GCGCGACGGGCGGCTCGAGGTGCTGGCGACAGCGGACGCGGACAGCCCGCTCGTGCTGGGCGCGCGCCCGCTCGTGACGCTCGATGTGTGGGAGCATGCGTATTATGTCAACTGGCGCAATGACCGGCAGGCGTACCTGCGCGCGCTCGCGACGCGACACCTGAACTGGGAGCACGCCTCGCGGATGCTCGAGGCCAGCTGATGGCGGGCCCCCCGGTTCCCGGTTCACGGGGGGACCGCGGCGCGCTATAGGCGCGGGGTCCGGAGAGGAGCGCCGCCATGTCTTTTGCCTCGATCGCCGATGTCGTCGACGTCACCGTCCACCGCGGACCTGAGGCGCGCGCCGACGCGCCCCCGCGCATCCTCATCGACATCCCGCACGGGGCCACACGGACGGCTGACTTCACGCGCCTCGCGGCGATGCTCGAGAGTCCGCTGCCCGACGATCTCATCGCCTTCTTCCACGTGAACACGGACGCGGGCGCGCCCGAGCTGGCCGAGGCCCTCGCGGCGGCCGCGGTCGAGCATGATCCGACGATCTCCGTCGGCATCCTCCGCTGCCTCATCCCGCGGACCTTCATCGACTGCAACCGGGTCATCGACCTGAACCCCGAGGGGCCCGCGGCTGGCAAGGGGATGACGCCAGGTCTCATGCCCTGGATCACGTCGCCGCACGACAAGGCCCTCCTGCTCGCGCGCTATGAGGCGTATAAGGGGGCTGTGGAGCGGGCCGCAGCGACGCTGCCCGACGACGGCTTCATGGTGCTGCTCCATACCTACGCACCGAGGACGGTTGGGGTCGACGTCGACCACGACATCGTGAAGAACCTTCGCGCGGCCTACGTGCCCGAGGTCTTTGCGACCTGGCCCCTTCGCCCGCCCGTGGACCTCATCGCCCGCACGCCCGAGGGGGCGCGCGTCATCCCGGACGCGCTCTTCGACGCGCTGACCCGCGAGCTGTCGCCGCTTGGCATGGCGCCCACCGACAGCGCCTCCTACCACCTGCACCCCTCGACGCTCGGCGCCGCGTGGGCCGCGCGCTTTCCCGGGCGTGTGCTCTGCCCCGAGGTGCGCCGCGACCTGCTCGTCGACGCCTTCGAGCCCTTCACCGAGCTCGCCCCGGTCGCGCACCGCACCGGCCCGATCGGCGCCGCCTTTGCGCGGGCGCTGCTCGGTTCGGACGCCTGAACCATGCGGGCTTGACGACCCCGCGCCCGTCCTCGACGCTTGGGCGGCCATGGCGTTCGATCGGACCCTCGATCCTCGCAGCGGTCCGCGCCGTGGCCCGCGACGCGCCGCAGACCCGGGTGTCGCTGTGCTCCGAACATCTCGGCGACGTCGAGGCCCGCGCCCACGCCTCCCGCGCCGACCTCGCGATCGCGGTCGTGCCCTTTGCCAACCCGATGGGGCCAGCCCGCCCGCTGCCACCCATCGCCTCGGTGCTCGTGGTCGCCGCGACCCACCCGCGCGCATGCTGACGTCGCAGACGGGTCGAACTGGCTCGCCCGACTCTACGCCTGTCCGCTGTTGACGGAGCGAGGGCCGGACCTGGCTGGCGGCGGGTCCGCTCGTCCACCTCGCGCGGCCCGAAGCGGTCGGACTCGAGCGCGGGCGACACGCGATGATCCCACACCTGCACCTCCGCGGCGATAACCTCGAAGGGCGGGCCTCGGCCTCATGCGTGGCGGGGCTGCTGGCTGATCTCGCGGCGCGCTGACGCGACAAGTTCGGCGGATGGGACGCTCTCGGGCACGGGGGTTGCAACCTCTGCGCCGCGATGGCTGCGAACGGACGAGTGCTGGCGTACGGGGGTGACGCGGCGGGGGCTGGCGCGCGTGCTGCTGTCAGGAGGCGCGCGGGGTGGTCCCGCACGGACCTCTGGAGGGAGTCACCCGAAGGAGAGCGACATGAAGAGCGAACCAACCGGAGGTCGCCTGCGGGCGCTGCTTTGGGGTCTCGCGGGGTTGAGCCTCGCGGGGTGCGGAGCGTGCGGAGACGCGGAGGTGGAGGCCGAGGAGCCGCGCCAGGTGGCGGCCCCGCTCGTGACCATTGCCTCGGATGCGTGCAAGCCACTGCTCGCAGGTCAGACACTGGCTGTGGGAGAGATCTGCGCGCGCATCGACGGGGCCGACCTGACCTTCCGGTACCGCCTGACGGACGGCTGGGAACTGATGGAGACCCACCTGTGGGCGGGGAGGTCCCTCAGCGACATGCCGCAGACGCGGACGGGCAACCCGAAGCCCGGTCTCTTCCCCTGGGGTGGCACGGCGACCGGGACGACGTTCGAGGTGCGGGTCCCGTTCGCGACCTTCGGGCTGACACCGAGACAGACGGCGTGCCCCGACCTGCAGCTGATGGTCGCGGCCCACGCGGCGGTCCGAAAGCGGCTCCAGGACGGCGTCTGGCAACAGGAGACGGCTTGGGGTGACGGCACGCGCTTCGTCGAGCAGGGCAGCTGGGGGATGTGGTTCGGGCTCACCCTCCGGTGCGGCCCCGATGGGCCAGCGCCTGTCTGCGGAGAGACCGCGTTCGCGTGGCACCTCCGCTCGGGCCAGTGCTTTATCGGGTCGCCATGGGTCACCGGACCCGCACGCTGGGGCTGGACGAATGGCCCGTTCGCCGAAGGGACCTACACCTTCCAGCTGTGGGCCGGGGCGGCACAGTGCATCCAGTCGCGCGGCGCGCATGTCGGCGACGTGACGCTGCGCTACACGGCCGGGACAGCGGAGGTCATCGTGACAGCGCGAAGCCCCTTCAGCTTCGCCGCGACGCACCTCTACGTCGGCAACGAGCCGCTGCCGCGGAGCCGTGGCGAGTACACGGTGTCACCCGGGCTCTTCCCGTTTCAGCATGCCCTCATCCCGGGCACGACGCGGGACAGCTACGTGGTGACCGGGCTGACAGGGCCGATCTGGCTCGTGCTCCACGCGGAGAGCTGCCGTCCGCCGCTGGGCGGCGATCAGGATCAAATGCCGTAACCGGTATCTGATACCGATCCGGCCGGAGTGGGCACATACCCGCTCCGGCCTTTTCCTTCAGATCGGGCGCAGGAGCGCGCTGAGAGGCGCGAGACCGTCCTGAAGCCAAACGAGCGGTGGACGCTGCATCTCGCCGAGGGGACAGCACCGCAGCCCCGGGGACGCCAGATTGGCCGGCAGATCGGAGGCCCCGAGACCCGCGCCAAGACCGAGGGTCGAGAGCGCGGGACCCCAGGCGGACACCCCAACCGCGGTCAGCGGGGCGATGGAGAGCCAGCGCGGCGCGGCCTCGGGCGGGTACGGGGCGCCATCGGCCGCGACAGCGAGGCACCACGAGCCTGCCCGGAGGACGGGGCGCCCGGTCATCACGGCGCGCGTCCAGGCCGTCCGCTGGGCATGGGCCGCCGCTGGCGAGAGGACGTCCAGACCGCTGACAGCCCCCTCGAGTCGGGTCGCGAGGCGCGTGCCGAGGTCGTGCAGGTCGCTGTCGCCAGCCACCCAAAGGACGCGCGGCGAGAGGCAGCCACTCTGGTCCCAGGCGACAAGGTCGTCCGTCAGCCTGCGCAGGTCCTCGGAAGACGCAGCGGCCGTCAGGATAGCCGCCGACAGCCGGTGCCCGTAGCCGACAAAGGCCTGATCGGGCCGGACACGACTCCGGAAGCGGGCGACGCTCGCATCACTTCCGAGCACAATCACCGCATCTGCTGACGCGACGGCCGCGTCGGTCTCCGCCTCGCGCCCGTCTGGCCCAACCACGAGGCAGGCGAGCCCGTGCACCGCACCAGCAAGGCCGAGCGTCAAGGCCCGTCCAAGCGCCTCCTGGCCCGATGCAGGCTTCAGCACGACGTCGGCCCCGAGCGCGCGGGCCCACAGGATCTGCCGCATAGCGCTCGCTGGCAGCGTGCGGGCGGCGAGGACGACGACGCGCCGCGGCAGGCGTGTCGCGCTCGAGGCCTCGCGGAGGTCGCGCGCGATGACAGCGGCGAGGGCCCCGTCGACCTCCCACGCGTCAAGCTCCGCGCCCAGTCCGCGCGCCGCCGTCTCCGGCCCGAAACCGAGGGCCACGGTCGCGTCCTGCAGCGCCGACGACGCGCGCCACGCGGCGATGACAGCCGCCACACGCGCCTCGGCCGCGCGCACGAAGCCTGCGTCGAGGCTCAAGGGCGGCGCCTGCGCATTGCAAGACCTCTGGCCGCGATGTTCCGAGGTTGACCTGACATTGTGTCAGTCCATTTCGTCGACGTCGGGCCCGCACGACGCGCCGAGCTCACCGAGGATCGCCTCGGCCGTCAGGCTGCATCCGCGCGGGACAGCGCCTGGCAGACGCCCGCTCAGGCGCAGGCGACCGAGCGCGTCGAGCACGCCGAGGTCGCTCGTC
>SYAK01000127.1 GCA_005788935.1 Pseudomonadota bacterium | reverse complement strand
CCGCGCCGCCTGCGCCCGCGCGTCTCCCGCGGCCCCCGCCCGCGAACGTCGACCGCTGAGGTCGAACAACTGCGCGGCGGACAGGTAGTCCTCGCCCGTGCCAGCGCTCCCGAAGGTCTGTTCCCTGAAGTAGCTGATTTGCGGGCTCGAAACCGCGCGCGCGACCTGTGCGCGCCCCTCCTCGACGGCCACCTCGCCCGCGAGGGCCTCGCCAAGCGCGGGCCTTCCGAGTGCGCGCGCCACCGCCGCGTCCTCGGACAGGGGCGTGTCCCCTGTCTCGGCCCGGACCTCGCGCCCAAGGCCAGGCGGGGCCCACCCAGCGACGAGGCACATCCCGAGAAGAGCCGCTGACAGCAGGAAGCGCGGGCGTGGGGCGTTCACGCCTGGCCCCACGCGTGGCAGAGTCGGAACGTCACAAGGACGCCAGGACTGCATGAATCGCGCCACCGCGCCAGCACGGCACATACGTCTCGCGGCTGTCGCACCTGGCGCGCATCGTCGGACCTCCAACCGCACGGTAGGCCTCGATGACCTGTCACGCAAGGCCTTCGGCAGCGGCTTGCCGTGGCTGGCGTCGGCGGTTATCGGTCCTGTTCGCCCCGGTCCGGTCCGTCGCGTGTGCAAGTTCCTGTCCAGGATGCGATGCGCCCGGTCACGCGGCGGTTGCGGGTTCGGGCGGCCTTCGGCATCCTCCCGCGCATGCGTCCGCCCCTCGCCCCTGGGCTCCTGCTCGCCTCTCCGGACCTGAACGACCCGCACTTCCGGCGCGCGGTGGTACTGCTCGTGCAGCACGACGCCGAGGGGGCCTTCGGCTTCAACGTGAACCTGCGCCTCGACCTGACGGTGCGCCTCATCTGCGAGGACGTCGGCCTCAAGTGGCCGGAGTCGCCGTCGCCACAGGTGTTTTATGGCGGGCCCGTGGCCCCGCAGCAGGGCTTCGTGCTGCACGGTCGGTCGGACCGCCTGCCCGAGGCCGAGCCGATCGGTGACGCGCTCGCCTTCACGACCGCGCGTGCCGCGCTCGAGGCGTGGACGGCACGGCCAGAGGCGCCCTGGCGGCTCATCCTCGGGTACGCTGGCTGGGGGCCTGGGCAGCTCGACGCCGAGCTGGCGCGTGGCGGGTGGGTGCCCGCCCCGCTCGATCCCGAGACGCTGTTCGCCACACCCGCCGAGGAGCTCTGGGAGGCGACCTTCGCGCGCATCGGTGTGCGCGATCTGGCGCGCCTCGACACCTCGTCCGCCCACGTCCATTGAGCTCTCGGGTAGGGGAGGCGTTGTGAAGAAGGTCCTCGGGCATGCGCTGACCTGCCGCTGCGACGACTGCGCGGCGATGTTTCCTGGCGACCGCTTCGAGGCGGCGTGGACTGTCCCGCGACCCGGGCTCGATGCGCGGCGGGTCGAGGCGCGGCTGCCGCTCGGCCACCCTCAGGCCCCGCTCGCCTTTGTCGTGTGGGTCGACGCGGATCAGCGCCTGCTGCACGACTGGCCCGGATTTCCCGGCACCGTCGGAGCGCGGCTCGAGGTGCAGTGGTACCGCCCCGACAGTGGGCGGGCGACCGGGACACGGGACGTGGCCCTTGGCGCGCTGGCGGATCCGGTCCCGCTGACCCGACGTTTCGCCGAGGCGGTCAATGCCCGCTGCATGGTCGCGTTCGGACTCGCCCCCGACGAGAGCGCGGATTTCATTGCGTGTGACACGCATGGTGCGGGTGCCCCGGCGACCGCCTGCGCCTGCGTCGCCGAGGTCGGGTCGGGCGCGGGGCCGCGTGAGGTCTTCGTCTTCTATGACGTCCACGGGGCCTATCCCGACCTCGTCTGTGCCGATTGTGTCGACCGCTTCGCGTCGGGTGACCTCGGCATGATGCGGGCGCTGTGCAGCCACTGCCAGCAGGCCCGCCTCCTGCGACACCGCGTCGTCGGACGGACCTGGTACGGCGCCGACCGCATGATCGACTGAACGCTCCCGAGGGGCTGTCTCCTCGCGTTGCCTTCGGGTCGGTGCCGTGACGTGGGCGGCGCGCGAAGGCGCGGCGCTGGTGTCTGGCACGCATCGTGCTGGGACGACCTCACATGGGACACTGCGGGACCGAACGGCGGGGGTGGCGCATGTCGTCAGCGCGGTGGCTGGCGCTGCTGGCCGTGGTGGCCTGCGGCCGGCCCGGCGAGCGACCGACGCTGCCGCGCTCCGAGCCGTCCGCGGCGGGTTCCGCGGGTTCGGGCGAGGACGTGGGAGCCTCCCGAGACCGTCTCTCCCCCGCCGCCTGCGAGGGCTGCCACCCCGGTGGCGAGGGCCCCGCGCCACGGATTCGGGCGGACGGTCCCCGCGAGCGGCTCGGGCCTCCCCACGCAGGTCTCCAGGCGACGCACGGTGGGGTCGCGTGCCGGGCGTGCCACCTGGCCCCGTCCTTCCCGGGGTGGTCGGGCGATCGGGCCACAGGGCTCGAGGCCCTGAGCGGGGGCTGCCAGCCCTGTCACGGACGGGTCACCACGGCGTGGGTGCGGGGTTGGCACGGGCGGGCGCGTGGCAGCTGGGACGTGGCCCGAGGGCGCGTGCGCGACGCGTGCGTCACCTGCCACGACCCGCACACCCCGGTGCCAGCGCGCAGACCCCCGCGCGTGCGGGAGAACCCGAAGGAGAAGGAGCGGCATGACGACATCCCGGACTGACGCGAATGCGACCTCGCGGCGCGGCTTTCTCGTCGGGGCTGCGGCCGCGCTCGGAGCCTCGACCCTCGCGGCGTGTGGACGTGATGAGGCCTGGTTTCGTAAACATTACAGACAAATGTCTCCAGACGAGCTGGCGCCGGTCCTCACAGCCCTCGAGGCCGAGACATTCGCCACCCACGGGGCGCGGGTCCAGATCGCCGACCCGCGGCCCATACCGGGGGTCCATTTCGCACACGCGCTCAACTTGAGCCTGTGCGACGGGTGTGGGGCGTGCGTGGAGGCGTGCCGTGTCGAGAACAACCAGGACCGCACCGATGGCCTCAGCTACATCCGCCTCGAGACGCTGAGCCTCGCGCGGCCGCTCGCGGACCTGGCGCGCGAGACAACTGACGAAACGTCAGACAACACGGACGATACGCCCCAGCCGCGCATCTTCCACCTGCCCGTCAGCTGTCAGCACTGCGCCGAGCCGCCCTGTGTGCCAGTCTGCCCGGTCGGCGCGACCTGGCGCGAACCCGACGGGATCGTGGTCGTCGACTACGACTGGTGCATCGGCTGCCGCTACTGCGAGGTCGCCTGCCCGTACGGGGCGCGACACTTCAACTGGGGCAGGCCTGTCGTCCCGACGTCGACCCTCAACCCGGATCAGGGCTATCTGTCGAACCGCCTGCGTCCGCGGGGCGTCGTCGAGAAGTGCACGAACTGCCTGCATCGGTCTCGCGAGGGGCGCTTCCCGGCCTGTGTGGAGGCCTGCCCGACGGGCGCCCGCGTCTTTGGTGACCTTGCCGACCCGGCTGGGGCGTTGCGTCAGCTGCTCGCGACGCACCCGGTGCACGTGTTGAAGGAGGAGCTCGGGACGCGACCGACCTTCTTCTATTTCCTCGGTGTCGGTGCATGATGGAGGACCCTGACAATTGGCCCGCGCGACACGAAATCCATGACGTGGGCGGCGTGGCCAGGCCGCTGTCGCGCGCCGATCGCCTCTGGCGTCTTTGGCTGCTGGTGCTCGTGACGCTCGTCATCACCGGACTTCTCGCGTGGCGGGTGCAGCTCGCGGACGGGCTCGCCGTGACGAACCTGAGCGACCACGTCCCGTGGGGGCTCTACATCGGCAACTTCACGTTCGCGGTCGGGCTCGCGGCGGGCGGTGTCCTGATGACCATACCCGCGTATCTCCAACGGGATCCGCACATGGAGCGGGTCGTCCTCGTCGGCGAGCTCGTGGCGCTGGTCGCGATCGGTGTCGCGGTGGCCTTCGTCTGTGTGGATCTCGGGCGCCCTGAGCGCCTCTGGCACATGCTGCCAGGCCTCGGCGAGTTCAACTTTCCGGCGTCGCTGTTCACGTGGGACGTACTCGCGCTCGGTGGCTATGGGGTCATCAATGCGCACATCCTTGCGTATTCATGGTGGTCGTGGCGTCGCGGCAGGCGTCCGAGGCCACGCTGGCGGGCGCCGTTCGTGGTCGTGGCGGTCATCTGGGCCATCGGCATTCACACGGTGACAGCCTTCCTTTACGCGGGACTCGGGGCGCGCCCGTTCTGGCACACGGCGCTGCTCGCACCGCGCTTCATCGCGTCGGCCTTCGTCTCGGGGCCGGCGCTGCTCGTGGCGATCCTCGTGTCGGGCGATGCCGCCTCGGGGCGCCTCCCGGGCGCGCGGACCGCGGTCGGGACGCTGGTCGGCGTGATGCGGGTGACGGCGATCGTCGATCTGTTCATGCTGGCGTCCGAGGTCTTCACGGCGCTCCTCGCGGGCGGGGCTGAGGCCGACGCGGTGCGCTTTCTGGTGCTCGGGGTCGATGGGCAACCGTCCCTCGCGCCATGGTTCTGGGGTGCCTTGATCGTGCATGTTGCGGGTGTCGGGTTGCTGTTCATGCGGCCTCAGGTTGGCGCGAAGGGCCGCCTCAGGGCCGCCTGCGCGGCGTTGTTCGCTGCGATCTGGTTCGAGAAGGGCCTCGGCCTGCTGTTGCCGGGCTTCCTGCCAGCCCCGATGGACGCTGTCGCGGCCTACCGCCCGAGCCTCATCGAGTGGGCGGTCACGGCTGGTATCTGGGCAGCTGGGGCGCTTGGGCTGTCGCTCGGCCTCCGCGCACTTCGACCGCTGCTCGGGGCCCGCGAGGTCTCGGTCGGTGGCCACGAGCTCCGTCGCGGTGCCAAGCGGTCCGTGACCCTGCGAGAGGTCGGCGCGGCGTCGAGCGGGGGACGGGACGGACGGTGAGGCGGTCGGGCTGTCAGCGCGCGAGGAGCGCGAGTAGCGTGCCAAGCCCCGCGTCGGCGAGCTCCGCGCCGACCTCGAGGCGGCCCTCCTCGAGCCGGACCGCGACGCCGCGCAGGTGCTCAGACAGCGCGAAGAGCGCTGGGAAGTTCTCCTGACCAGGACGCTGCCCCCCTTCCGTGAGGCGCGTCAGGCGGCCGCGCAGGGCGCCGACGGCGGCCACGTCCGCGGGCGTCGGGGTTGGGAGACGGTCGAGGACCGCCCCGACGATGGTGACAAGCTCGCGCTCCTGGGGTGTGGAGACCGGCGTCAGGGACTGAACGCGCGCGGCCTCGAGGCGGGCGCTGACCCGTCGGCCCGTGACCGCGGGGTCGAGCCCTCCCCGGAGCGGCAAGTCGATGAGCACCGCGCGGGCGCCTGCAGTCGCGAGCGTCGCGCCCACCGCGCCCAGATCCGCCGCCGCCGCCTCGCCGAGGATGGCCGGACGCAGCGGGCTGTTGGCGGGCAGCCACGCCCAGAGAGGTCCCCCGCGCGACAGGCGGCGCAGCAGCCGCGCGCCCTCGTCGTCCGAGTTCCCGTCATCGAGCTGCGCCTCGTCGAGCGGCCGGGTCGCGGCGGTGGCGCAGCCCGCGAGCTCTCCCGCGGGTGCAAGCAGCAGGGTGTCCGCGTCCCGGATGGCGAACGCGACGGGTCCGAGCGCGTCCGGGCCGAGTCTGGCGAGCGGCTCGGTCGGGACACCGCGCAGGTAGACGCAGGACAGCCCGGATGTCGTCTCGAACCAAAGCCCCTCGGGAGCGGCGGTGGCGTCGTAGCCCGCCGCTGCGAGCGCATCGGCCGTCTCGCCGACGCCGGGCAGGCTCCGGACGAGGCCTGTCATCGCGCGCTCGTCCCGGATGATGTGTGGGTCGAAGCCGATGGCGTAGGTCGTCTCGACAGGGGCGAGGTCCGCGAGCGCCGCCTGCGGCAGCCCGCGGATGACGAGCAGCGCGCCCGCGCTGACGCCGACCGAGCCGAGGACCGCGAGCGACAGCGCCATCACGGCCTTGCCGCCTGCCTCGGACGGGCTCTTCTCGCGTGCCCGGCTGATGGCCCAGGCGACGATGACGCCAAGGCCGTAGAGGCCGTTGAGTGGCACGGCCATGAAGATCTGCGACAGCGGGTCGGGGGGGGTCAGGATGCCGCTGACGAGGAACGACAGCACCACGAAGTAGCGCCAGAATTTCAGCAGGCCGCGGCCTGTCACGACTCCCCAGAGCGCCAGGAAGAAGATGACGAGCGGCAACTCGAAGACGAGGCCGAACATCAGGAGGAACGAGAGCGCAAAGGAATACGTGTTGGCGAGCGTCACGAGGACGTCGACGTGGCCGCCCTCAAGCGTCAGCGCGACGAGCCAGTCGGTCACGAACGGCAGCAGGACGAGCCACGCGAAGCCCGCCCCGACCACGAAGAAGAAGACCGAGAACGCCGTCAGCGGCAGGACAAAGCGCCGCTCGCGATCGTAGAGGGCCGGCGAGATGAAGCCCCACAGCTCGTAGAAGATGTAGGGTGACAGAAAGAAGATGTCCGCGATGAGGGCGGTCTTCATGTAGACCGTCACGCTCTCGGTGAGCTGCATCGCGCGGAACTGGTAGATGCCGTTGTTCGCGAGCGCCTCGGCGATGGGGCGCGCGAGGAAGTCGAACAGCGGAAGTCGGAACTCCCACGCCACGAAGAAGCCGATGAGCAGCGCGAAGATGATGCGCACGAGCCGCCCGCGCAGTTCGTGGAGGTGCTCCTTGAAGCTCATCGTGCCGAGCGTGAGGGTGGACTCGGCGTCCTCTGCTTGCGGGCTCATGCCGGCGGCCGCTCCTCGGAGGTGGCGGCGGCCGCTGGCTCGACGGGACCGTCCTCCGCGAGGGGGGCTGGCGCCACGACGGGCTTCGGTGAGCGCGGAACCGACTTGACCGGCGGTCGCCGCGCCACGACGGCGCCGCCAGCCTCGGCCTCGAGGACCGGGTCAGCAGGGGCCTCCACCGGGACGGGGGCGTTGTGCGGCAGGGGGGGCATCGCAGCTGGCGCTGGCCCGTCATGCTCATGGGTCGGCGCAGGTCTTGCCGCTGCAAGGGCCGCGGCCTTGCGCCGGGCGGCCTCTTCCTCGGCGAGCGCCTCATCCGCGGTCGCCTCGCGGATGGCGGTCCGCACCTCGGCGTCGACGCGCGTCATCGCACCCCGGACCTGCCGCATCCCTTCGCCGAGCTTCCGCGCCACCTTCGGCAGCTGGTCAGGCCCGATGAAGATGAGCGCCATCACGAGGACGATGAGAATCTCCCATGTCGACAGGCCGAACATCTTGGAAACTGTACGTCGTGCAGGAGGCTGCGGCAAGCATCGCGCGCGCCCGCGGGTCAGCGCCGTGTCAGAAGTTGTCTTCGGTCTCCATGATGTCGTGCAGCTCCTCGGGGCACGGCGCCTTGTCGACCGGCCCTGTCCCGACGCGGTGCGGCAGGCTGCGGGGCTTGGGCGGCGGCGTCCCGTCGGGGCGCGGCGGCGGCGGTGTCTTGCATTCACCCGCGAGCAGCCCGGTCTCGGGGTCGATCGACAGCAGCGCGACGTCGGGCGGCTGGTCGCCAGCCGGCTTGCCGCGCTTGACCTCGTCGGGGGTGCGGTCGACGTTCCCCATGAACGCCACCCAGGTCGGCAGCGGACCGGTGGCCCCGTAGACGCGGTTGTCGCGCTCGGTCGGGCCGAGCGTCCGGGCCCGTCGGTCGTCACCCATCCAGACAATCGTCGTGCGGCGGTCCGAGAACCCGGCGAACCATACATCATAGTCGAGTGTTCCGGTCTTGCCTGCCGTGTCAAACGGCAGCTTGCGCGCCTCGCGCGCGGTCCCGCGGTCGACGACCTCCATCATGTTGCGCGCGATGAGGAAGGCCGTGCTGCGATTCAGCATGCGGGCGGGCGGCGCGAGGACCCGGTCCCAGAGGCCGAGCAGCGTGTCGTGGGTCGTCGCGTGGACCTGAAGCGGGTGCATGGCGCGGATGACGACCCGCCCATCGCGCGTCACGGCCTTCTGGACCAGCTGCGGGCTGACCCGCAGTCCACTGGAAGCGAAGCTCCCATAGGCTTTCAAGGTATCCCAGATCGTCTGGTCCATCCCGAGGACCTCGCTGCGGTGGCCTTCGAGCGGCCGCGACAAGCCGAGTGCGGTGCCCCACGCGCGGTAGACCTCGGGCGTGGCCCGGTCGAGCGTGTAGCGGTGCACCCGCAACGAGACGCTGTTCTCCGACATGACGAGCCCGTCCCAGACGGACATGTCGTCGCTGGCGCGCTGCCCGGTCGGGTTGTACGCCCCCTCGCGGTACGGCGCGCCCGACAGCAGCGCTGATGGCGCGAGCCCGAGCTCGTAGGCGAGCCCGTAGATGACCGGCTTCATCAGCGACCCGAGCTGCCGCAGGGAGAAGGCGCGGTTCACCTCGCTGCGGTCGAAGTCGTAGCCGCCCGCCATCGCGTCCACCGCCTGCCCGTCAGGCCCGAGCGTCACGAGCGCACCCTCGACCGTCGCGATCGGCACAAGCACGGCCCGATGCGGGACCTTGTCGCCGTCTGGCAGGGTGGGGGCCGCGGGCTCGGGCTCGGCCCCCCTCTTCCGGCGCGATGGCTTGCGGCCCGGCTTCGCTGCATCGGGGGCGCGGATCTCGACGAGCACCACATCGCCGACCTTCAGCGCGGTCGCGAGGTCCTTCAGCTTGACGTCGAAGCTGACGCGAGCTGTGCGGACGCGCTTGCCTGCGGCGTCGAGCGGCTGTTCGGTGAAGGGGCCCGCCCATGACGCATCCGCGAGGGTCAGCGTCGCGCGCTGGCGTGGCCCGAGAATCAGCGTCGCGACCTCCCGCGAGACGGTCTCGACGCGTCCGAGGACACGCGCCCCGACCGGGCCGGCGGCGAGGCGCTCATCGGCGAAGGACGCGTTGCGGGCGAGGAAGGTCTCGGCGTCGAGGTTTCCGAGTGGACCGCGGAAGCCCTGGTGGGCCTGGAGGTCTTCGAGGTGGTCGGCGAGGGCGGTCTCGGCCGCGCGCTGGGTCGCCGGGTCGAGCCCGAGGGTCACCGTGAGGCCGCCCGAGGCCTGCCAGTCATCTCCGAAGAGCTCTGCGCCGCGGCGCCGCACGGTCTCGGTGTAGGCTGGCGCCTGATCTCGCAACGGATCGCGCAGCGGGTGCACGACGAGCCGTTCGGCGCGTGCGGCCTCGGCCTCGGTCGCCGTAATCCATTGCTGTTCTTCAAGCTTGTCGAGGACGTGCAGGGTTCGCTTGGCGGAGGCCTCGGGGGCGAGCCACGGGTTCACCTTGCCCGGCGACTGCGGGAGCCCGGCGATTGTCGCCATCTCGCGCAGCGTGAGCGCCTCGAGGGGCTTCCGGAAGTAGTTCTGGGCGGCGGCCTTGACCCCGTAGCTGCCATGCCCGAGGTAGATGACGTTCAAATACCACGTAAGAATTTGCTGCTTCGTGTAGCGCGACTCCATGCGACGCGCGAGAATGGCCTCGAGGACCTTGCGCGACAGGGACTTGCGGTTACCGACGAGGGTCTTCGCGAGCTGCTGCGTGATGGTCGAGGCGCCTTCGCGCATGCTGCCTGCGAGCAGGTTCACGACCATCGCGCGGGCCACACCGCGCAGATCGATCCCGTCATGTTCGAAGTAGCGGGCATCCTCGACCGCGAGGAAGGCGCGGATGAGCTTCTGCGGAAGCTCCTCCCAGCCGACCCCGAGGCGCCGCTCGGAGAACGTCTCGCCGACGAGCGAGTGGTCGGCGGCCTCGAAGCGCGTGACCCCGACCGCCACCATGTCGTCGAAGGAACGCAGCCTCTCGCGCCACTCGGGCTGCGACAGCTCGCCCGCGAACGACGTGTAGACCGCGAGCGCGCCGAGGGCCCCGAGGCAGCCCGCGAACCCGAAGCACGCCACGACGGCGCGCGCGACCGTCCCGGCCAAGCCTCCGTGTCGCACAGCGGGCCACGGAGCGGCGTCTTCTCGGGATCGGGTCGGGCTCACCATCGGGCCAAGCTGACACGTCCAGACCGCCCCGTGTCAAGCCTCCCGCCGTCCTCATGCGGCCCGCGCGCCCGCAGTTCCCTGCAGGCCCTCCCGGACCGTGCGCCCACCGCCGCGGATGTCCACGCTCACCTCGGCGGAGCGACGGAAGCAGTGACCCTCGGCGTGCCTGTAGCGGTCGTCGCCGTGTTCGTCGTCCTCGAGGTCCGAGCCCGCCGGCGCGAGAAGGCTGAGGGCTCAGAAGATGCAGAGCGGGTCGGAAAGCAGGAGGACGAGCGATGAGTGCCCGACACCGGCAGGCAGCACAGCGAGCGGCAGCCAT
>SYAK01000126.1 GCA_005788935.1 Pseudomonadota bacterium | reverse complement strand
TGAGGTTGAACTCGCCAGCCCCAGCGAGGCTGACCGTCAGCCCGAGCTCCTGCGGCGCCTCGACGTCCCACGCGTCCGCGAGGAAGGCGGGGAAGCCCAGCCCGCCCTCGATGGCAGCAAAGCGTGGCACATCCGTGGCGCTCGCGGGCTGGGACGACGCGTACCAGCCCGCGCTGCCGCCCGCGCCCTCGTTCGGGTAGTCGGGGTCGCCCGCCGCGGTCCGCATGCGCGAGGCGTCGCCGAGCTGCAGGCCGACGGTCCAGTCCGGGTCCCCAGCCGGCACCCAGTTCATGCCGACGGCCAGCGTCAGCGTCTCCGAGAGGCCGGTGACCTGCGGGATCGCGCGGCGGATTGCGCCCGTCGCGGGCGCTGTCAGCCCACCGGCCGTGGCCGAGAAGGTGCCGCTGCCGGTCTCCTGGACCCAAGCCGGATCGAGGGTCGCCGCCTCGAAGTCGTCGAAGACCGTGAAGATGGCGTCACCCGCGTCGAGCGGCGCGTCGAGCATGCCTGCGCCCTCGGGGTCGGCTGTGTAATAGAGTTCGTAGGACACCGACGCCGAGTTTGCGTCGATCGCCGCTTGTGCCGAGAACCAGAGCCCGATCTCGCGCTGACCGAAGCCGGTCGCCGGATCGGCCACGCGGTCGAGCTCGGTGTGGCACGCGCTCGGGTCGGTGTCGTCGCAGGCCGCCGTGTCGTCCCGGAAGAAGACGCGGAGGTCGTCGCCGCTCGCAAGGCTGAGTCCGGCCGCCACGAGATTCGCGTGGTCGACGCTCACGCGGACGGGGTAGCCCACGGCGACCGGCTCGGCGTCTGTCAGCACGGTGATGACGCGCCGCTCGGCGCAGCCGCTCTCGTCGATGAGGCCGTCGCAGTCGTTGTCGAGGCAGTCGCCGCAGACCTCGAAGGGGGAGGGGCCATACAGGCACGCCGTGTCGCAGGCGTCGCCCTTCGCGTCGCGGTCGACGTCCACCTGGGTCGTGTTCGCGATGAGCGCGCAATTGTCGCCGCAGGCGGTCGTTGCGCCACCGCGGCAGATGGTGCCGCTCGGGTGGGTGTCGGGGACGCTGTCACCGTCATCGTCGGTGTCGCAGGCGTCGCCCGCGTCGTCGTCGTCCGTGTCGCGCTGGTCGGCGTTGGCGACCGCCACGCAGTTGTCGTCGCAGCGCGCGGTGATACCGCTGTCGCAGGCTGGGGCGCCGAGGTCGTCTGGCACGCGGTCGCCGTCCTGGTCAGCCTCCTCGGTGGCATCCTCGCAGCCGTCGCCGTCAAAATCGGCGTCGAGCGTCGAGGTGAAGCCGAGGCGGCTCCGGTCGCACCCATCCGCCCCGTCGAGGACCGTGTCGGAGTCCTGGTCGGGCTCCTCGGATCGCCCGTCACGGCATCCGTTCCCGTTGTAATCGCTTTCGGGGGTCGAAAGCCAGCTGCGCTCCGAGGCGCTGCGTGCGTCGTCGGACAGCGCATCGGGGTCGCAGCGGTCGCTCGCGTCGCCGACGCCATCCCCGTCGTCGTCGCTGTCCTCGTCGTCGTCACGGCAGCCGTCGTCGTCATAGTCCGTCGCGGCGAGGGTGCTCCCCGTGTTGCGGGACCAGCCCTTGGCGGAGAGCGCCACGCCCCCGGCTCCCGCATCGCCTTCCCTCGCGTCGGGGTCGCACAGGTCGGTGTCGTCAGCCTTGCCGTCCGCGTCGTCGTCGGTGTCTTCACCCGCGTCGCGACAGCCGTCGCCGTCAAAGTCGGTTCCAGGGGTCCCGGTGATCTCGAGCGGCGTGACCTGCCACCCGAGGTCCGAGGCGGTCACCGGGTCCGCGCCGCCGCCCGCGTCCGGGTCGCACTGGTCTGCGCCGTCTGCGAGGCCATCGCCGTCGTCATCCGTGTCCTCATCCTGATCCCGACAGCCGTCGCTGTCGTAGTCGGTGCCAGGGGCCTCGCCGCTGCGCGCGGTCGAGGTCCAGCCCGTGGCTCCGACGAGCACGCCGTCGGGTCCCTGGTCGCCCGCAGCAGCGTCGGGGTCGCAGCGGTCGGCCGCGTCTCCGATCCCGTCGCCGTCATCATCAGGGTCCTCGTCGGTGTCGCGACACCCGTCGCCGTCACGGTCGGTCGCGGTCGCCGAGGTCCAGCCCGTCGCGCCAGCCGGGCACCCGTCGAACCCATCGAGGCGCCCGTCGCCGTCGTCGTCGATGTCCACGCAGGCCGAGAGGCCGTCGCCATCGAGGTCTGGCAGGCCGTCGTCGGCGTCGCCGTCGCAGTCGTCGTCTGCGCCGTTGCAGGTCTCGGTGGAGGCCTCCGTGAGCGAGCTGCAGGTCAGCGCCGTCCCGCCCGGCGCGCACACGACGGTGCCGCCGGCACAGGCGCCGACTCCGCACCTCTGGCCGAGGTGTCGCCCGTTGTCGCCCGTGCCGGGCGCGCCGTCCCATGTCACCTGTCCGTCCGGGCCAAAGTCCTCGTCCGTCTCGCCGTCGCAGTCGTCATCCAGCCCGTTGCACAGCTCGCCCGCGTCGTCAGCCGCCTCGACGCAGGTGACGCCACGCGCGTCGGCGCTGCAGGCCACCACCCCATCCTTGCAGGCGTCTGCGTCGGAGCCATCACACACCACGCCGAGGGCAATCGGCGCGTCGCCGTCCACTGCGAGCGTGTGCCCCTCGTCGGCCTCCCCGTCACAGTCGTTGTCGCGTCCGTCGCAGGCCGACTCGACCGCCTCGAACCCCGGGACGGCCGCATAGTCGCAGCGCCAGGCGCCAGCCTCGCAGGTCGCCTTGACCTCGCCGAGGGCGCAGACCCCCGCGGCGCGGCAGTTCGCGGCCTCGGCGTCAGTCGGCGACTCGTCGGTCTCCCCGTCGCAGTCGTCGTCGCGCCCGTTGCAGACCTCTGCCCCGCCCTCATGCTCGCTGCCGCCTGGCCGCGTGCTGCAGACCACCTCGCCCGCCTCGCCGCACTCGACGACGCCCTCACCGCAGGCCCCGAGGGCTGCGCACGCCTCGCCCACCTCCGCCCCGTCAAGCGCGAAACCCTCGTCGCTTGCGCCGTCGCAGTCGTTGTCGCGGCTGTCACAGACCTCGGTCGCGTCGAAGGCGCCACCCGTGGAGCAGGTCTCGGCGCAGTCCGCGACGCCGCTGGCGTTCACATCGACGCACGGCACGTCGGCGCCGTCGCAGTCCTGATCGACGGTGTCGTCGCAGGGCTCGCAGGCGGCCTCGGTCCCCCATGGGCTCGCGGTGGGGTCGCCTCCGGCGCAGTCCCCGAACGGCGAATCGTTGGAACAGCAACCATCAATACTGCAATCGAGCGCCCCGTCACTGTCTGCGTCGCAGCCCGTGGGCAGGACCGCCAGGCGCACGTCCATCACGCCGTCGGCGCCGAGATCGAGCGCGCCCTCGAAGCGCGTGGCGGGGGCCTCGCCAGCGCGGCCGACGACTTCGAGGCGGACAGCCGCCCCGTCGCCGAAGGTCTGGCCGGCGTAGTCGACCTTCACAAGGATCGGGGCGGCGACAGGGTCCTGCCCGGCGAGCGGCTGCACGAGTCCGCCGGCCGTCCTCGGGTAGCGGACGCCGTCGCGCCACAGGTTGATGACGAGCGTGTCGAGGCGGCCGCCAGCTGTCGGCGCCTGCGACGAGACGCGGAGCCAGGTCCCTTCGGTCGGCGTTGGCGCCTCGGCCCCGCAGGCCGCGAGCGACGCAGCGACGAAAATCCGCGCCAGCAGGTGCAGGTTCCGCGAGGCGGGGTGCGTGCGCGCGTATGCAATGGGGGGCATGGAGTGCTCCTCGGCGTTGCGGTTTCCGGTTGCGGCGGCCATGAGGGACGCGCTTACCAGTTTCAGCGTCGTCCCGCCACAACGGGTCGTCACCCGCTCGAGGGTCGCGGAGCGGGGAGGTCGAGATCCCCGCGAGTCCGCGCGACTGGGTTCACGCGGCGTGGTGCGTCGTGATAGGCTCGACCGATGTTTGCCTCCACGCCAGCTCGCCGTGCTCGCTCCTTCATGTTTCTCTGTGCGAGTCTCCTCGTCGCATGCGCGGATGAGGCCGCGGGGCCTGATGGGCCGCTCGTCGCCTGGCCTGACGTGGCTGCGCGCGATGAAGGCCCGGACGTCGGTCCCCCCGACCTGGCGTCGTCGGAGGTGCTCGCGGACGCTCCAACGCCCCCCGATACGGCCGAGGACACCGCCGCGGATTCATCGTCCCAAAGCGGGCCTGCCCCGGTCCTGATCGCGCTCGATCCCGCTGACGGAGCCACCGCAATCCCACCAGACTCCGCCTTTCGGTTGACCTTCTCTGCGCCGCTCCGGGTCCCTGTCGCGGAGGGCGCCCTGACGCTCGCGCCCCCGCTCGGCGCGCCCCTGCCAGTCGACGTGACAGTCGACGCGGCGGGGACCGTCGTGACCCTGACCCCCGCGGCGCCCTTGCCGGCCGGCTCCGCGCTCGTGCTCACGGTCTCGGCCGGTCCCGCGCTGAGCGGGGCCGACGGCGCCCGGGTCGACCTTGCGCAGGCCGTCTTCACCGTCGCCTCCGGCTCAGCGCCCCCGCTCGCCCGCATGCCGACGGCCCGGCGCGACGCACTGCGGGCCTCGCTCGAGACCACGCGGAAGCCGTCGTCGCTCGCGTCAGCGACCTTTGGCGCCTACGTCGTCGACCTCGAGACCGGCGAGTCCGTCTGGGAGAGCAGCCCGGACAAGCCTCTCATCCCGGCCTCGAACACCAAGGTATTCACGACGGCGGCCGCCCTGTCCCGGCTCGGAGCCGACCACCGCTTCGTGTCGCGCGTGACCTCGCCGGCCGCCATCGGCCCGGGAGGCGCCCTCGCAGGTGACCTGCATCTGCACGGGCAGCACGATTTCACGTGGTCGCGCTGGTTCTACGCGTCTCCGCGCTTTCCTCTGGACCAGCTCGCGGCCCGCCTCCACGCCGCTGGCCTGCGCTCGATCTCGGGCGACCTCGTCGTGACCGGCGCCTGGCTCTACGACGGCTACCACCTCGGCAGCTACGACCCCGCCACCCATCGCGACCGTGTGGCGACGGCCCTCCGCGCGGCCCTTAACGCCGCAGGTATCACGACACCCGGAGGCACCCGCGACGACGCCACGATGAGCGACCCGCCTGGCGCCGAGCTCGCCCGCTGGGAGTCGATCCCGCTGCACGTCGCCTGCTGGCCTATCAACCGCATCAGCCACAACGAAATGGCCGACATCCTTGGGCGACACCTCGGCTGGACCCTCGGAGGCGCCAACAGCGCGGCCGCGGGCGGTGCCGTCGTCGGAGGCTGGCTCGCGCAGTCGGGGGTCGACGCGACCGGCTTCGTGGTCAACGACGGGTCGGGGCTCGCGACCTCGAACCGCATCACGCCGCGACAGATGGCGAACCTGTACGCGGCGATGCTGCCAGGCGAGGCGGGGCCGTCGTGGCTCTCGTCGCTGACCATCGGCGGGGCGCAGGGCCCAGGCGCCACCTCGGGCGGCGCGGCCATCGTCACGACCCTGTCGGGGCCCTACAATGGGACGCTCGCGAATCGCATGACAGGTGCGGACACGGCGGGCCGTGTCTTCGGCAAGACGGGCACGAACGCCGGCATCACGACGTCTGGCGTGCTGTTCAATCGGCACGACGGCCGTCGCTACGCCTTCGGCTTCATGATGAACAACATCACGAACAGCCTCTACGGCTCTGCCCGGGCGACCCAGGACGCGCTCGTGACGCTCATCGGCCGGGACCATCACGGGCGGACGCCACCGGCAGCCCCGACGCTGCGTGAGGTGCGCGGGGTGGCCCCTGGCGATGCGTCCCCGGGGGGCGCTGTCATCGCGCGCTGGTCGCCTGTGGCCGGCGCGACGGCCTACCGCGTCTGGACGAGCGTCGACGGGCAGGCCTTCTCGCGCGCCGTGAGTGTCGTCACGCCCGCCACGGAGCTCGTCATGTTTGCAACACACATCACCTATCTGCGCGTGACAGCCCTGTCCGAGGCGGGTGAATCGGCGCCCTCCGACGTCTACGGCGCGAACCCGCTGGCCCCCGACGGCGCGCCGCGGGTCCTCATCGTCGACGCGAATGACCGCTGGCAGGGGCAGCCGACCGACGAGAACCTGCGGGCTGCCGCGCACGCCTTCATGGTTCTTTACGGTGATGCCCTCGGCCCGGCGCGGGCGTTTGACACGGTCGCGAACGAGGCCCTCGGCGACCTCTCGGGATATGACGTCGTCCTGTGGGCGGCGGGCGAGGAGTCGACGGTCGACGAGACGTTCTCAACGGCCGAGCAGGCCGCGCTCAGGGCGTGGCTCGCGGCGGGCGGTCGCCTCTTCGCGTCGGGCGCCGAGATCGCCTGGGACCTTTCGCCATCGGGGCACGTCGCCGCGACCGCCGAGGACGCCAGCTTCCTGCGGGACGCGCTCGGGGCAGGGCTCGCGGGTGACGACGCGGGCGTCCATGTGGCGAGCCCGACCCCGGGCGGCGCCCTGGACGGCCTCGACGACATGCTGCTCGGTTTCTGGACCCCTGGCGCGATGTTCGTCGCGTTTCCCGACGTCCTCGCGCCGGCCCCGGGAAGCACGCCGTGCGCGACCTACCTCGGCCCTGGCGGCATCGCCTGTACCCAGAGCCCGCGCGCCGTCATGCTCGGATTTCCATTCTAGAGCATTGATTTGCGCGTCCATCGGGCGGCCGTGATGGACGCGGTCCTGTCGCATCTCCTGCCCTGACCCGCGGAGACCTTGCGTGTCCTGCTTGCGAAGACCTGCGGCCCCCGGTATCCTGTGAAATCCTCGAGGAATCCACGCATGCCATCACCGTCGTTGCAGCGCCCCGTCCCTTCGCCGAGCCACCAGCCTGTTCAACGGAGTGACAGCGGCAGGTCCGACAGTGCAGCATCCCTGCGCGGCATGTCCTTCGCCGACCAGGAGGCTGCGTTGACTCCGGCCGCCGCGCCGGTCCAACGGCAAGACCGCCGTGGTGCGCCGGCGTTGGGTGACGCGTTCCGGGGTGGCGCGTTGGCCGAGGGGCAGCGCGAGGGCAGCTCGGTCGGAGAGACCGTTGCCGAGGCCTCTGGCGGGCGTGCGGACCTTCGTGCGCTGTCGCTCGGCTTCGAGCTCCCCGCTGGGCGCTCCTTCAGCTCGGACCCGCTGCACACGCTCGCGACGCATCAGGCCACCCGCATCGACCTTCGGGTCTCGCGCGACCGGCTCCAGGTCGGGATGTGGCCACCGATGATGGTCGACGCCACCTTCCCGATCCGGAACAGCACGGTCTCGGGGTGCGGGTGGGACTTCGCGCGCGGCGAGCCCGTCATCCACGTGCAGGACGCGGGAATGGGCGCCATCCCTTCGGCAGGCCGCGTCCGCACCCGCATTCATGACATGTTGCGTCAGACCCTCGGGAGTACGCCGCTCGGCCGCCCGGGCTATGACCCGCTCTCCGATCGCGAGGTCATGACGCACCTCATGGCGCTGCGGCGGGCCTTCGAGGCGCTCCCTGCGTCCCCGGGCGCGACGGAGGCCCCGCTCGAGGCCCGGGATCCGAGCGCTGGCGCGACGCTCGCCATGCGCGCTCCGTTTGTGGCCGGGTCGGGCGAGGCCCAGATGACCATCCCGGCGGGCGGGACCTTCACGGCGACCGTTCGGACCTCGGGAGACGCGCGCGCTGCGGTGGCGGGTGGTTCGGCGGCCGGGGCTCTCGCCGCCCTGCAGGTCACCGAGCTTGATCTCGAGAGCAGCAACATTACAATCTTGAACGGAAATTCGCCGGTGGCGCGGCTGCTGAGTCTGCGCGTGCTGCCAGGCGGCGTCGTGCAGGTCCTCAACTACGAGGCCCTCGGCGGTGCGGCGCTGGCGGACGGCCTCGAAGGGCTCGCAAGCCTCTTCGGGGGCGGGAGCCGCGGCCCCGGGGTCGTGCGCCGTCGCCTCGAAGAGGGGCTCTCGGGGGCAGTCCGCTCGCTCGTCCTCGAGAACCGGCAAGCCATCCCGGGCGTCGACCTCGCGAGCGTTCTCGGGGTCCGCTGACGACGCAGGCACGCTCGGTCGTGACATGCTCGGGATTGGTTGCGGGTACGTCCTTCGAATGTAATTCGAGAGGCTGCTCCGGGACCGCGGTCGAGCCCGTCAGCTGCGCCTGGAGCCGGTTGGAGGCGGGCCCTTCTTGCGGGTGCCGAGATCGAGCCAGCCAAGGCGCCAGAAGATGGTCAGCAGTCCCGCCGCGAGCGCTGTCATGCCGAGCATGACCACGGGGT
>SYAK01000125.1 GCA_005788935.1 Pseudomonadota bacterium | reverse complement strand
GGCGCGATGTGAAGGCGTGGCGGCCCAGGGAGGGGCTCGCGATCCGTGGAAGGCCGGCCCTTCGGGAGGCGGGGCGTTCCCAGCGCACGGCTCCGGAGGGCACGGGGCCCGAAAAAGGGCCTCACCCGCGCGGGGTGAGGCCCTTGGAGAGGACGCAGGACCGAATCAGTCCGCGGTGGCGCACCAGACGTTCACGGCGAGGGTCGTGACCGTCCCGGTGTCACCCGAGCTGTCGTCGGCCACGATGAGGGTCCACTCGCCGTCAGCCGAGACGCCCGCGAAGTCGCTGGCGCTCTCGTACGAGAAGGACGTGGCCGACGCCGAGGACGGGCCGCCGAGCTCGGCCGAGGTGCCATCGGGCGCGACGAGGACGAAGGCGAGGTCCGACGCGTAATCGTGGATGAACCCGAACTCGGCCGCGATATGGTCGACGGTGCAGCCAGGGGCGTTGACGCGGAACGTGTCCGAGGCCTCGCTCCGGTCAGGCACGGCGAGGTCGAGCGCGTCATCGACGACCGTGACGTCGGGGTACGGACGCGACACCGCGAGCTCCGGGACGAAGTCGAGGATCGCGAGCGAGCCCGCGAAGTTGTTGGCGTCGAAGTCCTCGAAGAGGACGAGGGCGCCGAACGCGGGGGCGCCCGCGTCGTTGAGGTAGGCGACGACGACGACGACCGAGCCTGGCGGGAGGTCAAAGGTCTCGAGCGGGGCGTTGACGATGAGGTCGTAGACCCCGTCCGAGTTGGCGTCGACCCAGAAGCCGTAGTCGAGGGCGGGGAGCTCGACGCCCGGGCTCAGCTCACCGAAGGCGAGGTCGGTGATGGCCGGGTCGGCTTCGTCGACGCCGATGGAGACCTCGCCGAGGCCGGGGTGGGCGTGGAGGACGTGGACGCGGACGCCGTCTGCGTCGTCGAGCGGGCTGACGTCGGGCTTGATGAAGGCGATGGCTGCGTCGCCATCGCCGTCGAGGTGGGCCACGGCGATGGCGCGGTCACCCGCCACGAGCGCGGGCGTCGAGACGGGGATGGGTGTCGCGATGTCCTCGACGGCGATCGTGAGGGCGTTGACGCCGAGCGCCGCCTTGGCGAAGCCGGCCGCCTCGCCGTAGGCCACCGTGGTCGCCATGCCGAGACGGACGAGCAGCTCGCCCGCATAGACCGAGGCCGCGCCGAAGTCGGGGACGAGGTGGACGAGTCCGACGCCAGCCTCCGCTGCGGTCGGCGGGACGGCGAGGACCGGCGCGCCGAAACCGAAGCCGAGCAGGGCGTCGACGCCTTCCACCGTGAAGCTGTCGTGGACCGACACCGCGATTTCCCCGGTGCCGTCGAGGTGCGCGACGGCGACGACGGTCTCGCCCGCAAGGACGCCGGCATTCTCGATGCCAAGGAACACGCGGACGTCGGCCTTGCCGTCGTCGGTCACGTCGGCGTAGGCGAACAGGTTGCCGACGGGGAGCGGGAGCTCGTCGCTCTGGGACTTGTAGGTCACCCCGTCGATGAGCGGCGTCGCGAGGTCGGGACCGACGCCGAGGCTGGCTGGCCCGACACCGTCCGCGAGGTGCGCGAAGGTCAGGAGAACGCTGTCGTCGCTCGCGAACGGGAACTTCGGCAGCTCGAGCTGGCTCAGCGTGAAGGCGCCGAACTTGTCATCGTGGGCGACGACGAGGTAGCGACCGCCTGGCGCGAAGGTCGCGTCGAGGTCCCCCGCGAGACCGTCCTCGGAGTAGACGCTGATGGCGGCCTCGCGCTTGCCCATGGCCGCGAAGGACGTGGCCTCCTCGGGGAAGATGTCGGTCGTGGGCATCGGACCGAAGAAGGACATCGCGATCCACTCGACGGGCGAATCGCTCTCGTCGACGAAGACCTGGACGCCATCCGCAGCCGAACTGAGGTGGTAGACGCCAACGCGGGCGTACGCAGCCCGGACCTCGAAGCGGGTGGTGGCGACGGTGCAGCCGTCGGTGGCGATGGCGATGAACGACGACGTGCCCTCGACCGCGGGCGTGACCGTGAAGGTGTTTGCCTCGGTCGCAGCCTCCGGGGCGGCTGGGAGCGACACGGCGCCGCTCTCGGACTGCGCGGTGCCGACGAACTGCCAGCTGATGTTCGCCGCGTCGCCGCCCACCTGGAACGCGACCTCGACCTCCTCACCCGGGAACACGACGGCGTCGACGCCCTCGACCCCGTTGATGGTCAGCGCCTCGCGACCAGCGCAGAGGCCATCTGCACCAGCCTCACCAGGCGCTGCGGGCTCACCGGGCGCACCGGCCTCTCCAGGCGGGCCTGCGGGTCCCGCAGCACCCTCTGGCCCTTCACAAGCGCTCACCGCGAGCGCGAGCGCCGCAGACTTCGTCACCGCACTGAAAATACGCATCCCGTTTCCTCCAGAATGTTCAAAAGCGGCCTGCGTGGCGGCGCCTCCGCCAGCCAGCCGGGGTCACCCATCGTGGCGACCAAGGGGCCCCCGATGCCGTGCGGCGGAACTATGGGCCGCGGAGGGGTTCCACGTCAACGCCACGTCATCGCCACGTCATCGAGAGGTCTCGCCTTTGTCTCCAGCGCGCCTGGGAATGTCGCAGAACCGGACAGGTGTTGGCATGGGGACCCGAACCCGCCCGATGGCCGCTAGCCCCCTCGGAGCGGCTGCGGTAGTCTGACCCGATGGAACGCCCTGACCAGAGCGCGCGTTGACTCGCGTCCCCCTCGCACTCGTCCTGACCGTCCTGTCCCTGCGCATCGCAGATGGGGCCGTGCGCGCGGAGCCGGTCCAGCCGACACCCGACCAGCGTCACGTCGCCCTCTTCCTCCCGAACGGGGTCGCCCTCCCCTACCCGCTCGGCAACCTGATGCGCGGCTGGACGCCGTGCACCCGTCGCGGGTCGCATCGGGCCATCGACATCGGGGGCGTCGGCCCCCACGACGGACTGGGCACGCCCGTGCGCGCGATGGGGCACGCCCGTGTGGTCCGCATCGGGCTCCCCACCGAGGACCCCGCTCGCTACGGGGCCCCGCTCGAGAGCGGAGAGACGGTGCTCCGAGGCCATCGCGACCTGCCCGTGCGGGGCGAGGTCCCCGGCTACGGCACTGTACATTTCTTCACACGCAATTACGGCAGCCACCGCAGCGGCGCGGTCATCGCGCTCGAGGGGCTCTCGGGCCCGCTCAAGGGCTACACGCTGACCTACATGCACCTCGCTGCCGTCCATCCCGGCCTGAAGGTCGGCAGCGTCGTGCGGGCGGGCGAGGAGATCGGCCTCATGGGCGGGACCGCGGTGCAGCGAGACCCACCCCACCTGCACCTCGAGATCGACCACCCCGACGGCCAGCGCCTCGACCCCGGGCGACTGCTCGGCATCGGCCCGACCGCCGTTCGCTGCCGGACCTCCGAGGCCACCCGGCTTGGCGTCCGTGCGCGCTACCAGCGGGAGGCCGACGCGCTGATGCAGCGGCTGCTCCGGGGCGTGCGAGCACCCGTTGCGCAGGCCGACGGGGGAGTCGAGGACACGTCCTGCCCGAGCGATGCGGAGACCTGCGAGGACGCCCCCGACGGAGACGGCCCCGCCCTCGCGTGCGACGGCGACGGCTGCGAAGACACCCCCTGAGGAGGCGCGCGCGTCCGCGTCGGCTCAGCGGAAGTTGAAGGGCAGGACAGCCTCGAGCAGGGACTGAGGGTCCTCGCCGGCGCGCAGAAGCCATGCGCGCAACTGGGAGATCGGCCGGGAGATGGCTGGCAAGGCGGCCTTCAGCTCGTCCATCGCCTCGGCCGCGTCGCGGTGCGCGGTGCGGTCGCCTGGCGCGAGCAGGGCCGCCTCGACCGTCCACTCGATGAACGCGAGCGTCGGACCCTCGCCGGTCGTGAGCCCCTCCCGCGCGAAGCGTGCGGCCCGCATGATGGCGGCGGCCTCGGCACCGCTCCGTCGCAGGATGAGCGCGCGATAGAGCCAGATGAGGGGCCACGGAAAGCCCGGGCGGCCATCGGGTGGTTCGAGGCGTACGAGGGCTGGCGCGAGTGTCGCGCGCAGGGAGGCGGCCCGGGGGCGGTGGCTCGCCATGAAACGGAGCAGTACATGGGCCCGCCACGGGGATGAACCCGTCGTGATGTTCGTCGCGGCGAGCGAGGCGAGGTGGTGGACCGTCGTCGGGTCGGCCAGGTCGCGGGTCGGGGCTTCGAGGGCCTCGAGCAGGCGTTCGAGGGCGTTCTCGTCGGAGCAGGCGGGGTCATCCATCGCGGCGACAGCCCGGTAGAGGCGGGTGCGGGAGAGCTCCTGAGCGGCCTCGCGCGGGTCGGAGAGGGCTGAAAAAGCGGCAATCGCTGCCGTAAAATACGCATCAGAACGCGCAAAATCGCGTCGGAAGGCCGCGTGTTGCCCAAGACTCGAACGGATGCGGGCGTGAACCGCGCGCCCGCCAATCCCCTCGGGACGCGCGAGCCACGGGGCGAGCGTCGCCTCGGCCCGCGCGAAGTCGAAGCGGTTCGTGTGCGTCACCGCGACGTGCAGGTCAGCGAGCGCAGCGAGTTGGGGGACCTCATCGACGAGGCGATCCGAGAGCGCCGCGATCGTTTCGAACGTGGCGTCGTCCCCGAGCTGTCCGTGGCGGTTCTGCATCGCGAGGCGGGCGAGCGACCACGCGAGGCGTGCGACCGGGCGCAGGGTCGAACCGTCGGGGCGCGCGCGCTCGAGCCAGGCGACCTCGAGGCCGAGTTGATGGAGACCAAGCTGACCCTGGTGCAACGCGGCGAGCGTCGCGTCGAGCAGCTGCTCCCAGAGGTCGGGGGCCTCCCGGGCGCGCGTCGCGAGGCGCTCGAGCAGGCTGTGGACCACGTGCTGTGTGCGCGATGCGTCCTGGACGGCGAGACAGGCCCGCCAGGTCGGGATGGAGAGGGTCCCGCGACCGAGACCGTGATCGAAGAGGCGTCGCAGCTCGAGCCCGCCCGCGCCGATGATGAAGCGGTTCAACTCGAGCAACTCGCGCCGGTCGCGAGCCTCACGTCCGCTGCCGCCCCCCGCGTGGGCGATGGCGTCGACCCACGCCCCGCAGGCGTGTTTGCGGCTGACGCGGATCGGCGGAAGGTCAATGGCGTCGGCGCGCTCGGGGTGGTAGCGCGACAGCTGGGCGAGGAGGGCCGTCGGGAGGGCCTCCCAGACCTCGCCATCGGCGTGCGGCCCGCGCTGCTCGACGGTGACGTGCAGGGTCGTCAAGCCCCCGTCGGAAGCCAGCGGGAGAAGGCGCAGCACCCAGTCGAGGAGGTCGGTGATACCAGCGAGCCAGCGCCGGGAGGGGTCGGAGATCGGCGCGAAGCCGGCCGCCTCGACACCGACGAGTCCGACGCGATGGGCGAGGAGGTCCGCGACGACGCGATCGATGTCGTCCCCCGTCTCCTCGACGGCGTGAAAGTCCTCGGGGGGCCGGGCCATCCGCGACAGGAGACCGTCCGCCACGAGGACGCCCCAGATGGCTCCGCCGCTCGGTGTGGCGTCGAAGTGGGCCCCCGTCTCATCGATGAAGAGATGCCAGACATCGCTCGGCGGCAGCGTCCAGACGCGGTGGTCGTGAATCGTCGGCCCGAGAATGGCCTGCCCGGCGGCACGACGTGCGCGGTCGACGATGTTCTGGAAGCTGCCTCGGGCGCGCGGGTATCGGCGGATGGCGCGCCGCAGCAGGTCCTCGACGATCGGGGCGTCGACCCCCTGGCGCTCGATCGCCTGATGGAGTTCGATGCGCAGGGCGCCCTGGGAGCGGCCTTCGCGGACGGCTGCGTCCACGCGACGCGCCTCGTCGGGGCTGGGGTAGCGCTCGGCGTGGCGGGCGAGGATGACCTGCAGCTCGCGGGCGGGCGCACCGCCGTAGGCGAAGGCGAGGGACGCGGCGCGCACGATGTGATGGAGGTCTGGCGCGTGGGGCGCGTGGGGTTCGTTGTCCCGCGGCGATGCGACGAACGGCGCGGCCCGGTTGATGCGCACCGGGGTCTCTGCGCGCAGGTCGTCGAGGGCCCGGTCGAGCGCGACGGAGTCGGGGCCTTCGACGTGGAGCGAGAGGTAATCCCACGGGTCGCACAGGGCCTCGCGGATGGCGCCCTCGAACGCTGGCGCGCTGTCCTCGCGGCACTCGACGGTCCGGCGGCGTGTGGCGGTGATCTTCCAGTCCATGGCGGCTCTCCTCGGCAGACGGCGTCTGGCGGGCAGCATCGACGAGGGCTGCGAGCCTGTAAACCCCGACCACGGGCTGTCGCGGGTTGTCGCCCCACGCTCGCGCCCCTCGCCGCGGTCCCCTCGCGGCGACCCTGAAACATTTTGTTTCAATGCCTGAAACACACGAAACATAACGTTTCATCGATGTCTCCCGCGTCCCCTGTCGAGCGGGAAAGCCTCGGACGGGCTTCGCGGGGCGCGCGGCCGCGCCGTCCTTGCCGCACAGCCCCGGGCAGGCTACGGTCTCGCTCATGATCCCCCAGCCTCCTCCGCGCCCCACCGCCTCCCAAGCGCGCCCTGCCAGCGCCCTCGCGCCAAGCCCGCTCCGTCTGACGCGGGCGTTGACACGGTCCGAGATCGGGCGCGACCGGCAGACGAATGACGACGGCATGCTGGCGCTCAATCGCGTCCCGCTCTTCGCGATCGCCGACGGCAAGGGCGGCCCCGAGGCGGCGCGGGTGACGCTCACCTGCCTGAAGGAGCGCTCGCCCGAGCTGACCCCACTGCTCGCTCAGGCCGCCGCCCACCCTGGGGCCTCCGAGCGGGTCGCCGTCGAGCGCGCCCTCACACGCTGCTTCGAGGCGGCCAATGAAGCCGTCTTCGCGGTGAACCGCCAGCTCGAGGGAGACCCGACCCGCCGCGCGGTCGCGGCCAGTCTGCTCGCGGCGACGTTTGACGGCCAGGCCCTGCACGTCGCCCACGTCGGAGACTGCCGCGCGTGGCTGCTGCGTCGCGGAAAGCTGCGCTGCCTGACGTCAGACCAGACGGTGGCGGCCGTCCAGCTGCGCAGCGGGACGATCTCCCGGACCGAGTTCGAGATGTCCCCGTTCCGCAAGACCCTCGCCCAGTCGATCGGCGTGACGCCCGTCCTCGACATCGAGCACGCCGAGCTGCGAGCCGCTCCGGGGGACCGATTCCTGCTGTGCACGAACGGCCTGACACGCGTCCTCGCAGACACGACGATCGAGGCCATCCTGGCCGAACCGGACGCCGAAGATGCCGCCGAGGCACTCGCCAAGCGCGTCCTCGAGGCTGGAGCCCCCGACAATGCGTCCTTCATCATCGTGGACGTCGAAGGGGCGGCGCAGGCACTCGGCCCGGAAGACCTCGAGCGCGCCATCCGCCGCGCTCCGCTGTTCGAAGGGCTGACGGACGCCCAGTGGATGGCGCTGTCGCCACGCGTCGCGATGCTGGAGTTCGCGGCGGGGGCGCATGTGCTGCGCGCGGGCACGGCCGCGACTGGCCTGGTCACGGTTGCGGCGGGGCGGCTCGTGGAGACCCGACCGAACGAGCCGAACGCGGTCCTGCGCGAATTCGCCCCTGGCGACTCGGCCGCGGCCCTCGCCCTCGGGGTGCGGAGTGACGCCCCCTACGCGCCGCATCACGACCTCATCGCGGTCGAGCCGAGCGTGTGCGCCATCCTGCGCCGCAGCGACTTTCGTGACCTGCTCGCGGAGAGTCCGCAGCTCGGGACGCAGCTCGCCGAGCGTCACCTCGAGCAGCTCGGTCGCGAGCTCGCGTCGATGACAGAGACCATCGGGCTGCTCGCGGACACGGTACAGGGACGCAAGCGCTGACGCGCAGCGCCCGCGATAGAGGAGAGAGAGCGATGACGAGACACCTCGCGGCCGTGGTCGGCCTGCTGCTGACGACGACCGTCTTCGCGCCCGAGGCGCTGGCCCAGCAGGGCCCGCCACCGGTCGAAGACACGAAGGCGAAGACCCGGGTCACCTTTCTCGGCGACAGCACGTCCGCGGCGCCTGGCAGCTCGGTGCGGCTCGGGCTGAGGTTCCGTCCGGAGCCGGAGTGGCATCTTTACTGGCAGAACCCGGGTGACACGGGCCTGCCGACCGAGGTCACGGTCGAGGGCCCGAACGGCGTGACCTTCAGCGAGGTCGCATGGCCCGCGCCATCCCGCTTCGTCGACAAGGTCGGGGGTGTCAGCTACGGCTACGACGGCGAGGTCCTCGCGGTCGTGGAGGCACGGATCCCGGAGGACTTCCGGAACGTACCGGGCGAGGGCGCACCGCTCGCCTTCGAGGCCAAGGCGCGCTGGCTCGCTTGCAAGGAGAACTGCATCCAGGGCAGCGTCCGGCTCGGCCTGACGCTCCCGCTGAAGGACGTCCCCCCAGCCGAGCGGATGGGGCCCGAGCACGCGGCCTTCGAGGCCTCTGCTGTACTTGTCCCTGTGGCGCTGCCGTCCGGCTGGTCGGTGACGCTTGCCGAGCCGACCGCCCCCGTCAAGAGCGGGACAAAGTTTGAACTCAAACTGTCTGTGCGGGGACCGCCTGGCGAGACGCTCTACCCGTTCGCAGAGGCCGCCGCGAGCTTCATCCCGCGCACCTCGAAGGGGCTCATCGTCCGCGGGGTCACCGCCCGGAGCGAGCCGGACGGGAGCCTGCTGCTGACCCTGTCGGGTGAGGCGACCGCAGAGACCACCGCGCTGACAGACCGCCTCGACGGCGTCCTGCGCGTCATCTCGCTCCGACAGCTCCGGACCTTCGACATGGTGGTCACGGTTCCGCGTGCGCCCGCCGACCCGGCCGCCGTCCCCGCGCAAGCACCCACGACGACGAAGGCGGCGGAGCCACCGGCCGGGGTCTCGGGCGAGGCTGACACAGCCGCCATCTGTGCGGCCGCGGGCACGGGCGGTGGCGAGGGCCCGGAAGAGACGGTCTCGTCGCTGCTGATGGCGCTTCTGTTCGCGTTCCTCGGCGGGCTGATCCTGAATGCGATGCCGTGCGTCCTGCCCGTGCTCAGCATCAAGATCCTGAGCCTCGTCGAGCAGTCACGCGAGGACCCCAAGGTCATCTGGCGACACGGCCTCGCCTACACAGCGGGCGTGCTGGCCTCGTTCGGGTTGCTCTCGGCCATCCTCGTCGCGCTGCAGGCCACGAACTGGGCCTTCCAGATGCAGGACCCGGTCTTCGTCGCGGTGTTCACGGCCATCGTCTTCGCCTTCGCGCTCTCGCTCTTCGGCGTCTTCGAACTCTCGCTGCCCTTCGCCGAGCGCGTCGACGCGGCGGTCGCGGGCTCACACGGCTACGTCAGCTCATTCAATTACGGCATCTTCGCGGTGCTGCTCGGGACGCCCTGCACGGCCCCGTTCCTCGGGCCAGCGATGACGTACGCCTTCACGCAGCCGCCGCTCGAGCTGACGGTGCTGATGCTGACCGTCGGGCTCGGGCTCGCCTCGCCGTTCCTCGTCCTCGCCCGCTTCCCGGCCTGGCGCCGCTTCATGCCGAAGCCAGGGCCGTGGCTCCTGACCTTCAAGAAGGCGATGGCCTTCCTGCTCGTCGGGACGGCCATCTTCCTTTTGCACACGCTCGCGTCCCAGGTCTCGCGCGAGGCCCTCGTCGGCTACATCGTCTTCATCGGCGTCCGGAGCTTCGCCCTCTGGGTG
>SYAK01000124.1 GCA_005788935.1 Pseudomonadota bacterium | reverse complement strand
GTTCGGGGTGTCGCGCGCCTCGGCGAGGAGCGCCACGTGAGCGAGCGGCGTCTGCGGGACGTCGCTCAGGATGGCGCGCACGGGCGGGATATCGTCGGGGACCCGGGCGAGGAGCGCGATGGCGTCGGGTGCGAGGTCATGGGTCGGGTCCTCGGGCCCGACGACCTTCAGGAACCCCGCCGTGATGCCGCGGTGGTAGGCCGCGTAGCCACCGCGCGCTGTGACTTCCTCAGGTAACAGGAGGCGCGTCCGGAGCGGGTCGCCCGAGGTGCGCAAGGCTCTGACGAGGGCCTCCTGAGCGGGCGAGCGCGCCAGGTAGCGCAGCTCGGCGGCGATGGAGGGCGGGAGCGTCGCGCGCAGGGCCGCGAAGTACCGCGCGAGCGTCGCGGCGTCGACCCGCTCGCCGTATTCGAGCTGGAAGGCGTGGATGCGTCCCGCAGCCGCGCGGCGGGGGTCGGGCGGGTCATGGATGAACGTGCCGAGCCCGTAGACGCGGCTGGCGTCCGGTGCGCCGAGGCCTGCGAGCGCGTAGAAGGCTGGCGCATAGAGGCGGCCTGCCTGCGAGCCGCCGGTGGCGCCGATGAAGACGAGGTCGAGGGGGAGCGGCGAGACGTTCGCGAGGGCTCGATAGATCGCTGCGATGCTGTCGAAGCCTAGACCCGAGGTCGGGTTCGTGTCGCTGCCGGGCGCGGCCTGCCCGTTCAGGAGGCGAAACCAGTACCACTCATCGTGGAGCTGGTAGAAGTCGTTGCGATAGTAGTGAACTTGTGGTGCTGGATGCACAATGTTCACAATTGTGAACTTGATCTCGAAGCGGCGCCCGAGCGCGCTGTCGGGGTCGTCGGGGTCGAAGGGGCGCGTCGGGTCGCCGAAGGCGTAGAGGCAGGACCGGGACGGCACGCCGCCGATGGTGCGGTCCTCGAAGGCCCCGGGGGGCGCGCGCAGCCCGCAGCCTGTCAGGTCGGCCAGCTCGAGCGGGTCGCCTCCGACGTCGGCGCCAGCACCCGCGTCCGCGTCACAGGCGTCGCCGCTGCAAGGGATTGCGTCCTCCCCGCACGCCGCGCCGCTGACGGCCGACATCGCCAGGCAGGCGAGGGCAGCGCGCACAGGCGTGCGCCGTCTCAGGCGCTCACCACGAGGCGCGGCGGACCGGCCTGAAGGCCCGCGGCACGCGCGAGGCCAGAGCCGAGGTGCTCGGCCACCCAAGCAGCGAAGCGGGGCAAGTCCTCGGGAGCCAGCTCGCGGGCGACCTGCGCCGTGACGGCGTGCAGGGCGTCGGCCTCGGTCACGCGGCTCCACGTGGCCTGGTCACGCAGCGCGAGCGCCTCGAACCGAAGGCGGGCGGCGATGAACGGCCGGGGGGCCGACTCGGCGGTCTTCAGGGCGGCGTGGGAGGCGGTCAACTCGTCGTTGCACTTGTACATCGCGTCTTTGCTCCTCGGGGACCACTGCGACCTGGCGTCGTATGCCAGCGGGGTCCACCCGGTTACGCGGTGCGCCATCGAAGCGCGCCCGGTTTCTTGGAAATCTCTCGGAGGGCACGCTGGCGCGCTGGCCGTGGACGAGGCTGGCAGCCGGGGGTGACCTGGGCCGCTGGGTGCAGCTCCTCGGGGGGCTGCTCGGCGGCGGGAGCGTTTGAACCATGCGTGCGAAACCGTCAAGGGCGTCGCAGCCGATTTCGTACCTGTCTGTCGTATTTGCGTCACGTGGGCGACACGTCAGCCCTGCGTCGCGCCGCAGCCGCCGCAGAAGTGCGCGTCGGGTCGGATGCCAGCTCCGCACGCCTTGCAGGGACGCGAGGCGGACTCGGACGCGGTTGTCGAGACGGTCGTCACCACGGGGGCTGGGCCCGCGATGAGCGGCGCCGCCTCGGCGCGGGAGGCTGCGACCTTCCCCATCGCCTCCATCGCGGCCTGCTGAAGGCGCGCGAGCGTCTCCTGATGGCGCGCCTCGACGTCGGCCTTTGCGCGAGCCGCGAGCGCCTCGGCCCAGGCGTCCCCATGGCCGCTCTTCGCGAGCTCGGCGGCCTGCAGCGCGATCGCGGCCTCCGGGGACAGCCCCTGCAGCTGTGCGCGCTTCTCGAGGGCCTGACGGTGTTCGTCCTCGGCGAGCTGGCGGTCGAGCTCGGTCATCGCCCGCAGCTTCTCCATCTGGCGCGCCTCGGCGTAGGCGGCGAGGTCGATGTCCGAGCGGCGCGCGGCGTCGTCGAGCTCAACCTGCCGCCGGCGTCGCTCGGCCTCGAGGGCGATCTGATGGTCGAAGCGGGCCCGGTCCTGCTCACGGCCGAAGGTGGCGTCCACGCGGGCGTCCTCGCGGTCGGCCTCGGCGCGGGCGCGGCCCTCGGCACGAGCCAGCGCGTCGCGGGCTTCCCGGACCCTTGCATCACGCTGTGCGGCGGCGACCTCGAGCGCGACAGCCTCGACGGCGAGCCCTTCGCGGCGCTGCCGGTCCGCCATCGCCGCGGCGTCGCGAGCGAAGGCTGCGTCGAGCGCGTGGTCGCGGCTCAGGCGTTGCAGTCGGAGGGCCTGAGCGAGGGTCAGGGCCTCGAGCTCGAGTTCGCCCTCGCGCACGCCGAGCGCCTCGCGCCCGAGTGTCAGGTCGGCCTCGGCACGCAGCAGGTCGGCGCGGGCCCCGAGCAGCCATGCGCCGTGCTTGCGGCGGACGTCGACGAGCGCCACCTCGAGCAGGGTCAGGCCGAAGGCGCCCGCGGGGGTCGCGAGGGCGGTGCGCAGGGCCTCCTCGGCCCGCGCGAAGCCATCGCCGGACGCGAGCTGTGCAAAGTCTTGCGCGGCGAGCAGGTTGGCGGTCGCGCCGACCAGCGCGGGTGCCAGGCGGGTCAGCAGGTCGCCCGTGTCGCTCGGGCCGGCAACGCCGGGTGCTGGCAGGCCGGATGCGGCGACCCGCAGCGTGAGGTCGAGCTCGAGGGCCTCCCCATCGGCGGAGAAGAGCGGTGTCGTCGCGTCGAGCGGGCCGCTCTGCGTGGGCACGGTCGGCTGGGGCGCCCCGCAGGCGTCGCAGAACCGGAGCGCGAGCGGCAACTCGCGGCGGCACCCCGCGCAGGCGCGCGTCCGGGGGGACGGGCCGACGCCGAGGGTCCAGCTCAGCGTGCGGATGGCCGTCAGCGGCGCCACCGACACATCGGCGTGGAGCCCGAAGCGCAGCGGGAAGAAGGCGGCCAACCCCTCGCGCAGGCGGGCCTCGGCTTCGGCGCTCGCGAGCGCGAGACCTTCCGCCGCGAGGCGTTCGAGGGTGCCCTCCGCGAGGCGGGCGACGTCGGCGCGGACGAGGTCGTGCAGTTCGCGGGTCGAGAGGGCCGTGCGCGGACCGACGACCGCGTCGAGGAAGACCCCAAGCGCCGCACGATCGCCACGCGGCACGCGAAAGGTCGCGAGCAGTTGGGTCACCGTCCGGCCGCCAGCCGCGTCGGGGCGGCCCTCGATCCGGAAGGGGACGGCCACGGGTCGGAGATCTACGAGATAGAATGCGGTCCGCGGGACGCCGCCGCGGAAGAAGTCGACGACGCGCTCGAACAGGCTGACCGCGGTTCGCTCGCCAGGCGGCAGGATCCGCTCGACGACGCCATGGACGAGGATGACGCCGATGGCGCCTTCGGGGACGCAGACGACCCGCTGACCAAGGAAGGTCCGCGCCTCCTCGGGGTCGACCCGGCGCGCGACCTCTCCCTCGCCGCGTTCCCAGACCCCGTCCTCGACCGCGCCCAGGCCTGGCGTGCTGGCTGTTCGGGCCGCGCCGCAGTTCGGGCAGAAACGGTCGCCAGGGTCCCTGGGATGGCTGCATCGGGCGCACGAAGACGGGGTGCTCATGCAGGGAATCCTATCGCGCCGGCCCTCTTTCCACAAGCCGCGGACCCAGCTAGCATCCCTGGCCATGGACATGTTGCAGCCCCCCTCTGGCGCGTCGGCGCCCGCCTCGGGCCCGATGATCACGGCGGCGCTCGATCTTGAAGCGGTCGCGGGCTTCGTCGCGGGACGCAGCTGTCTGCTGCGGGTCCAGGTCCGGAGCGACGGGGCGACTGTCGAGGGTCTCACCCTCGCGGCCGAGCTCTCGGGGCACCCGCTTGGCGTCACGCAGGCGCTCGCGGCGCGTGTCGCACCCGGGGCTCTGGCGGAGCTCGTCCTCGCCTTTGTCCCTGCTCTCGCTGGCCAGCACACGCTCGCGCTGAGGCTGCGCGGCCAGGTGGCGGGCGGGTCCCCATTCGAGGCGACGACGGCCGAGCCGCTGCCCGTGCAGGTCGGGGACGCCGCGGCCCCGCAGGTGCTGCACATCGACCAGTCCAACGCGCGTGTCATCGACAACTCCCGCTCGACGTTCGGGGCCGCGTCCGGCGGTGGCCTCCTCGCCGAGCGACGATGGCATGGGTTGCGTATGACTATGGCGACCGTGGTTTCTGACAGCGCCACACTCGGTGCGCCAGCCCCTGTCCGCCTCGTCCCGCCGCCGCCACATCGGCCAAGGGTCGTGAGCTTCCGCGTGACGACGCCGCTGGCCGCCTGGGAGGCGTCCGTCACGCTGGCGACAGGCGAGCTCGCGACGCTCTTCGAGGCGGACGGCGGCGCCGCCGGTGCGCCGCGCGAGCCGGTCGTGCTGAAGATCGTCGACGCCTCGGCCGACAACGACCTCATGCTGAACGAGGCGCGCGCCCTGGAGCGTCTCGCGGGGCCGCCCGAGGGTGGACCTACGGGTCCGTCCACGCACATTCCGCAGCTCCGCGACCGATTCCGAACGGGTGACGGTCGCATCGGGCACGTGCTGCCGCGGCTCGACGGGATGGATCTCTTCGAGGTCCGCCGGCGATGCCCTGACGGCCTGCCGACGCGCCATGTCCTGTGGGTGTTGCGGCGGTCGCTCGCGGCGCTCGCCCACGCCCACGCCTGCGGGCTGCTTCACGGCAACGTCGACCCGTCCCACCTCGTGATCCGCCCGCGCGACCACATGGTGTGGCTTGTCGACTGGTGCTGGGCGGTCATCGAGCCCGCCCGCTCGGGTGACCGCTTCAAGGCGCACAACGAGGTGTTCAGCCCGCCCGAGGTCGCCGAGCGCAAGACGCCGTGGCCCGCGAGCGACCTCTACGCCCTTGGGAAGTGCATGTTCTTCCTCGCGGGCGGGGACCCGGTCGCGAAGACCCTGCCCGCGCATGTCGAGGCGCCGCTCGAGCGACTCCTGCGCTACCTCGTCGTCGAGTCGCCGCGCGGTCGCGCCCAGGACGCGGCCGAGGTGTACCGCGAGGCTGAACGCGTGCGGGAGAAGATCTGGGGCCCGCATGTCTTCGTGCCGCTCGAGATTTGATTTGAATTGAAATCAGATGATTGCAGTTGAAAATACCATGTGCCGCGGGTCCTGCGGCGGGAGGATGCGACGATGGGTGGTGGATACTACAGCCTCGACACGGCCTACGAGTCGCGCGCGAACGGGGCTTTCGGCGGGGGGACTGCGCCATCGGCTGGCCGTCACGCTGTCGACCCGGCGCTGAACCCGTTTGGAAAGACGCGCGAGGTGAACAACGAGACGCCGATCGTCGTGGCCCTCGATGTGACGCGGTCACGCGGGGACGACACGAAGCTGATGTACGAGAAGCTGCCGCTTCTGATGGGGCAGCTCGAGCTGAACGGCTGGGTGAAGGGCCCGGGCATCTCGTTCGCGGGCATCGGCGACGCGGACGCGGACCGTGCGCCGCTCCAGGTGTCGCAGTTCGAGGCCGACAACCGCCTTGACGAAAATCTCGAGCGGATGTGGATCGAGGAGGGCGGCGGCGGCACCGGGCAGGAGAGCTACGAGCTCGCGGCGTGGTTCTACAGCCGCACGAACTGCGTCCGTCTCGCGCAAGGGGAGGGTGGGAAGGGCTACTTCTTCTTCGTCGGTGACGAGGGCTTCTACCCGACGGTCAGCGCGCAGCACGTGAAGCGCCTCATCGGGGACACGCTCCCGCAGGACCTCGACTCGGCGGAGGCCTTCGCGCGACTGCAGCAGAAGTTCCACACTTTCCTCATCTACCCGCGCAAGACGATGTCCGAACGAAAGGCCAACATCGACGCCGAGATCCGCGATCGCGTGACGCGCATGGGCGGCATGTACGGCGGCGTCGACTTCCGGGCCTCGCTGCTCTGGGACGACCGCAACGACCTCGACTTGCACGTCGTGACCCCTGCGGGTGTCGAAATATTCTTCGGCGCCAAGCGCGCGCCATGCGGGGGCTGGCTCGACGTCGACATGAACATCTCGGGCGAGTCGACGAAGCCGGTCGAGAACATCCGCTGGGCCAAGGGCACGGGCCAGCCCGGGCGCTACCGCGTCTTCGTGCAGAACTACCGGTTCCACGAGCCGAGTCAAACGCCGACGCCGTTCAAGGTCGAGGTCGAGTCGGGGGGCCGGATCCAGCACTTCGAGGGCGTCATTTCGCCGAACGGCGAGACCGGCCGCGCGTCCGACATCTTCATCGGCGAGTTCGATTTCACGCCCGGCCAGACAGCCGCCGAGGCCGAGGCCAACGTCTACGCGGCCTACAGCGACGAGACGGTGCTGACGCAGTGGGCCTCCGTCATCCCGGCCGCGCACGTCCTGAAGGTCGGTGATCCGAGCAGCATCATCGACGTCCTGCTCGGTGCGCTCGCCATCGCCAACGGCGCCATCGATCTGCCGACCTTTCTCGCGACGATGCGCGAACGCGAGGTCGAGGAGGGCCGCGTCGCGGACGTCGCGTCAGCGCTCGGGGGCCTCGGGCGGGTGGCCGAGGTCGCGAAGGCCGAGGTGGCCGGGGACATCCCGACCACGGACGAGGACGCCACACCGCGCCGGACGCGGCGTATCTGACGGCGTCCGGGGGCGGTTGGGCCTGTCCCCGCCGGCCACCGTCGCGGGGGGCGCGCACGCGGCGCTGTCGGGTCACATGGGTCGCTGCGGCGCGCACGCGGCGGCCGCGGCTGCACCTGGTCCGCCTTGACGCGGGTTCGGGTGACCGTGCGTGACAGGGTGTCCTGAATTGCGTAAGAACAGGTCATGAAGACGCCTGATTCAACCGCTGCGCGTAAACGTTCCGTCAAGACATCCGAGCGCGAGTGCGGTGCGCGGCGCTGGGGGGCGCTGCTGCTGTTCGGGCTCGTCGCCGGGTGCGAGCCGTGTCCTGACGGGGATGGCTGTGAGCCCGAGGTGGCGCTGTCGTGCCCGGCGGGTCAGGAGGCCTGCGGCGGCGGCTGTCGCGACCGCGGGAGCGACCGGGCGCATTGCGGTGCGTGTGACGCGCCCTGTCATGACGGTGAGGTCTGCGCGGGTGGCGTCTGCGCGCTGTCGTGTCAACCGGGTCAGGAGGC
>SYAK01000123.1 GCA_005788935.1 Pseudomonadota bacterium | reverse complement strand
GTGCCGAAGGTCACGCTCATCGTGCGCAAGGCCTTCGGCGGCGCCTACGACGTCATGGGCTCGAAGCACGTCCGCGCCGACATGAACTTCGCGTGGCCGCTCGCCGAGGTGGCCGTCATGGGGCCCGAGGGGGCCGTCAACATCATCTTCCGCAACGAGCTCGCCAAGGCTGCCGACCCAGCCGCCGAACACAAGGCCCTCGTCGACGATTACCGCGACAAGTTCGCGAACCCGCTGCGGGTCGCCCGCCTCGGCTACATCGACGCCATCGTGCAGCCGACCGACACGCGGCCGCAGATCTGCGCCGCACTCGCGGTGCTCGCGAACAAGCGCCAGAGCAACCCGCCGCGCAAGCACGGCAACATCCCGCTGTAAGTCCCGAGACTTCCCGTCGAAACAGTTGCAACAGCAACCATCACCCCAGGGAGCATCGCCATGTACACGACCGACATCAAGTACACGAACATCCTGTGCCCGGTCGACTTCTCCGACACGTCGCGCAAGGCCTTCTACACAGCCGTCGGCTACGCCATCGCCCACGGCTCGAAGCTCACCATCCTGCACGTCCGCGAGGGGACACGTCCGAACTCGTTCGATGACGTCGAGTCGGAGGAGGGCACGCTGAGCCGCCTTGAGGCGGGCCTCGTGCGGCGCCTCGACGAGCTTCAGGAGGACGGCAAGGTGACGCGCGAGGAGCGGGACCGCATGTTCCTCGAGATCCGCGGCGGCAAGCCGTTCATGGAGATCCTGAAGTACGTCATCAACGAGAAGATCGACCTCGTCGTGATGGGCACCCACGGCCACACCGGCTTCAAGCACCTCTTCATGGGCAGCCAGGCCGAGCGCGTCGTGCGACGCGCCCCCTGCGACGTGCTGACCGTCAAGCCCGACAACTACGACCCCGGCCTCGACTTCTCGGCCTGAGGCGCGGCCCGTTGGACGACCTCGCCCGCGCGCTCGCGGCGGCCCTCGGACCCGTGCCGCCCGCCCACCCGCGCCCGCGCGGCGGGTCTGACGCCCTGAGACCGGCCGCGGTCCTCGTGCCCTTGCTCGTGGACGCGCGCTCGGCTGCGCCAGAGCTGCTCTTCATCGTCCGCCCCGAGCGGATGGCGCGGCACGCAGGTCAGGTCGCGTTCCCGGGCGGACGGACCGACCCCGAGGACCCGACGCCGACCGCGACCGCGCTGCGCGAGACCTTGGAGGAGCTCGGCGTGCCCGTGGACCAGCCGCGCGTCGTGGGTGGGCTGCCTCCACTCCCGACTCCGAGCGGCTACCTCGTGACCCCAATCGTGGCGCTACTCCCGCGGGCGACCCCGCTGACGCCGGCTCCGGACGAGGTCGCGCGGCACTTCACGGTGCCGGTCCCCGCGCTGATGGCGGGGCGCGGGAGGCGGATGATGCTCGCGAACCGCCGCTCGGCCCCTGGTACAGCACCCGTGCCGCTGCACTTCTGGGTCGAGACGCCCGAGGTCATCTGGGGCGTCACAGGCCACATCCTTGACGCGCTGCTGAGTCGCGCGGGCGCTCTCCTGGCCCCTGGAGCCTGAACCCCATGCTGCTGCCCGCCGACACCTTGCGCCAGGGCGCCCTCGACGTCGTCCGCATCCTGCGGGGTCATGGACATCAGGCCCTGTGGGCTGGCGGCTGCGTCCGCGACATGCTGCTCGGGCGGCCGCCGAAGGACATCGACGTCGCGACCTCGGCGACGCCCGAGGAGGTGATGCCGTGCTTTGCGAAGGCCTACCCCGTCGGCGCGGCCTTCGGGGTCGTGCGCGTGCTGCACGCGGGGCATGAGTATGAGATCGCGACCTTCCGGTCCGATGGCGCCTACCTCGACGGGCGCCGCCCGACCGGTGTCCGCTGGGCCTCGGCCGAAGAGGACGTCGCGCGGCGCGACTTCACCATCAACGGGCTGCTCTTCGACCCCGTCACGGGAACCATCCAGGACCACGTGGGCGGCGAGGCGGATCTCCGAGCGGGCCTCATTCGCGCCATCGGCGAGCCCGCGGCGCGCTTCGGCGAGGACCACCTGCGCGTCCTGCGAGCGCTCAGGTTCTCGGCCCGCTTCGGCTTCCGCATCGACGACGCGACGTGGCAGGCCGTCCGCGCCTTCGCGCCGAAGGTCGCGACCGTCTCGGTCGAGCGCATCCGCGACGAGCTCGAGAAGCTCCTGACCGAAGGGGGCGCGGCGCGCGGGCTTGGGCTGCTCGTCGAGAGCCGGGTCGGGCCCGTCGTGCTGCCAGGCCTCGATCTCACGCACCCAGCGCGCCACTTCATGGGGCTCGGCGCCTGCGCCCCCGAGCTCGGCTGGGCCATTTTGGCAGCCGGCCTTCCCAAGGGGACCGTCGCGGCCTTCCTCGACGGTCTCCGCCACGCGCGGACCTTCGGGCGCCTCGTCGCCGACGCGGTCGAGGTCGCGCGCGCCATCCCGCAATATGATGCCCTCCAGACATCCGGCAAAAAGCGCCTTTTGCGCCGTCCCGGCGCCGAGGTCGGACTGTCGCTCGCCGCCGCGCTCGGCCACGACCCAGCGCTCCCGCGGGCTGACCTCGGGCGCTGGGATGCGGCCGCGCTGAGCCCTCCGCCGCTCGTCTCGGGCCATGACCTGTCGGCGACGGGGCTCAAGGCCGGCCCGCGCTTCAAGGACGCGCTCTTCGCGGCCGAGACGGCGCAGCTCGACGGCCGCATCACGACCCGCGACGAGGCGCTCGCGCTTGCGCTGTCGGTCGCTCGCGGCAGGATTTGACAGCGGGTGTGCTCCGCGGCACCTTCGCGGAATGCGCAACGTTCTCCACGCGATGACGGCCCTCGTGGCCGCACTGCAAGCCCCGGAGGCCCATACGAGCGAGTTCCGCGAGGAGGTCCCGCTCGCGCGGGTCGTCCGCCAGAGCGACGTCATCGTCGTCGCGGTCAAGGCCGAGCCGTGGCTCCGCCAGATCGAGATCCCAGTCCCGACCGCCTCGGGCCGGCCCGCGATCCCGCCTTTCGTCCACCATGTCGGCCGCTGGATTGTCCACGAGGTGCTGTGGCCCGACGCCAAGGCGCTCGCCGAGCAGACGCCGACGATGTTCGAGGGGCCGGATGGCAGCTGGGTCGCGCAGCGGCCTCCGAAGGTGGGCGACCTCATCGAGGTCGAGGGCTCCGACGTGGCGACGCGGCTCGAGGTCTACCAGCGCGAGGCCGAAGACGGGACGCGCAAGATCCCGATCTATCAGAGCTACACACCGACCTTCCCACCGCGCCCGGCCGATCGCGGGCGGACCATCATGTTCCTGCGCCTGTCGCAGGGGCGGATCGTCGACGTCGCAGGAGGGGCTCAAGAG
>SYAK01000122.1 GCA_005788935.1 Pseudomonadota bacterium | reverse complement strand
GGCCGTGATGGCCGAGGCGGCCGAGGTGCGGCTCGAGGTCGATGGTGCGACGTGCCTGACGCTCGCGTTGCCGCCCGAAGCGGAGGCGCGGGCGAGGACGGTGCGGGCCGCTCGCGCCGGGGTCGAGGCGCTGACGCGGCTCGACGCGGGGGCACGGACGAGCCTCTCGGCAGTGGTCGACGAGCTCGCGGCGCTGCTTGGGCGCTCGGTCGTGGGGCGGTTCGGCGGGGCGGAGACGGGGCGGGTTCGGATGGGGCGCTTCGAGCCGCTGAAGGCGATGCTGAAGTCGCGCCTCGAGGCGGCGCGTGGCGGCCGGGACCCGTTCCTCGCGCCCGGCTTTCATCTCCGGGCCTACGCGAGCCCCATCGACGGGACGCCGCAGCGATATGTGGTGGCGGTGCCGCGCGGCTATCAGCCGACAAAGCGCTACCCCTTGGTGGTCCTGTCCCACGGGCTGCATTTCCACGCTGAAGAGATGATGCTCTCGGCGCTCGGAGAGCGCGCGACCCCGCGGGACGAGGACGCGCTCGAAGCGGGGGTCTCGCACGCGGCCGGGGCCCTGTGGCGCGAAGGCGCGCAGGCGGCGCCTGACGGCATGATCCTCGTCGCGCATGGCGGATACGGCGAGGCTGGTCCGCGGCCAGTCGGGAGGCTCGAGGTGCTGCATGTCCTCGAGGACGTCGGGCGCTGGCTCTCGGTCGAGCCGACGCGGGTGTCTGTGACGGGCTTCTCGCTCGGCGGATCCGTCGCCTTCTGGGCGGGGTTGCATCACGCGGACCTGTTCGCCGCGGCCGCACCACTTTGCGGATATCCGAATCTGGAGGGATACACGAACGTTCGGCGTGTCGAGAAGCGGCCCTGGGAGCATCAGCTGCTGAATCTCGAGGGGGTGAGCGCGCATGTCCCGAATGGGCGCCAGCTGCCGCTGTGGATGGTGCACGGACGCAAGGACGGCCCGTCTCGGTCGGAGGGGCTCGCGTCCCGCTACAGGGCGCTCGGCTATGCGGCGAAGCTCGACATCCCCGACGCTGGCCACGACATCTGGGACGAGGCCTACGCGGATGGGGCGATCCTGCGCTGGCTCGCGTCGCGGAGACGTAACCCGAGACCTGGAACTGTGACGATCGCCGCCGGTCGACACAGGACGGCCGCGCTCGACTGGTTGCGGATCGACCGCTTTGCGCGGTGGGGTGACATGGGCGAGCTTGATGGCGAGGTCGTGGCGCGCGGTGGTGGGAAGGACGCTGGCACGGCGGCGCGCCTCGCGGCGACGGTGCGCGTCCGGACCCGGGGCGTCGAGGGGTTTACCGTGCGGGTCGGGCGCCTGCCGACGGGCGTGGGCGCTGGCGATGCGCTCGAGGTGGACGGGGAGGCGCTGAGTCTCGCGAGTGTCGAGCGTGACGTCCATGTCGTACGCGGCCCCGAGGGACGCTGGGAGCTGCGGACGGAGCCCGCCGCGACAGCCAAGAAGGTGGGGGTCGAGGGCCCGCTGTCGGAGGTCTACCTCAGCCCGTACGTCGTCATCGTCGGGACGGCGGACGTGCGGCAGACCGAGGCGAACCAGCTCGTGGCCGAGCGGTTCGCGACGCCGTCGCCCGCGGTGAGGCTCGCGCCGCGCGTGCTGACCGATGTCGCCTGGGGCGACCGACCGTTGACCGGGACAGGCGCCATCCTCATCGGTGGCCCTCGCTCGAACCGGGTGACCGCGCGGCTTGTCGACGGGTTTGCGGCCCGCGGACTCGTCTTCGAAGACGGCGCCATCGTGGTCGGGGCCTGTCGGCACGCGGGCGAGGACGTGGGGGTGTCGGCCATCCTCCCGAATCCGGACGACGCGGCGTTTTCGGTCGTCGTCCATGCGGGGGTTGGGGCTCCGGGGACGCTCGGAGCGCGTTACCTGCCTGAAATACTGCCGGATTTTGTCGTCTATGACCGCGGGATCCGGGTCGCGGCGGGTGACAAGCTGCTCGGGCCAAGGCCGGTGCGGCAGGCGGGGTTCTTTGATGAGGACTGGCAGCTCGGACCGGGGGTTGTGGCGTGCGCATCGACGAAGTGATGGCTGCGTTCCGCGCGCGGAGGGTCATCGGGCCGCGCGGGATCGTGCCCGCCACAGGCTTCCTCGTGACGTGGAAGTCGCTGCTCATCCTGGGCGAGGACTTCGTCCTGAAGCTGCGGCGGCCGATCGACGTCGACGGCGAGAATCAGGCGGGGGTCGGGGCGCGGAAGATCATCGCGCTGCGCGAGCGCCATGTTGGCCGTCGCGTGGGGGCTGGCGCCTACTGGCCGGACGCGGAGCTGGCGCTCGGGGACGACGGCGGGCTCGTCTTGCAGAGCGGTGACGGCGACGGCGAGCCCGTGGTCGCGATGCGGCGGCTGCCTGACGCGGGTCGTCTCGACCGGGTGCTGGTGGCGCCAGAGCTTGCTCCGTCGCACCTCTTCCCGCTGATGGACCACCTGATGGCGTTCCACGTCGACGCGCCCGTCATGCGGGTCTGGTACGAGGGTGCGGCGCCAGAGCCCATCGCGCGGCGCTGGACGTCGGCCTGCCAGGGGCTCCGGGAGGCTGGCGGGGCGGTCCCCTTCGAAGCCGACGGGGTCGCGCGGTTCGATGCGCTCGCCGACACCTTCGCCCGCAGGGTGGCGGAGGGCCGCGTCCGGAGTATCCATGGGGCCCTCGCCCTCGACGCGATCTTTCTCCGCCCCGACGGCGCGGTGCTCGGCGTCATCGACCCCGCCGACGGGACGGACGCGGAGCGCTTCATCGACACGGGGGAGGAGCTCGCGGGATTGGCACTCGAGCTCCGCCTCGTCCGCTCGGGGCGGTTCGTCGGCGAGGTCTTGGGTCGCTATATTGCGTCTGCATCCGACAAGAGTCTCGTGCGTGTGCTCGGACCGCTGATGGCGCTCGTGGCGGTCAAGCGCGCCGCGCGGGCGCTGCGGGAGGCGGCCTTCGAGGGCACGCGGGCCACGTTGCGGGCTGAGACGCTCATCGCGCTCGCGGCGGAGCTCATCGCGGGGGCGGCGCCCCTGGGCGATGGCGGCCCCTGAGGAAAAAAGTCCCGAACCTCGAAAAAAATGTCACGCCGGGCGTGGCGGAGGGTCCGCGAAGAGGTCGGCGGTCAGGCCAGTCGCGCGCTCGGTCGGGGTGCGGATCGCGTGGATGAGGGTCTCGCGGCTCGTGAGCAGGGTGACGCGGTGGCGGGCCCGCGTGACCGCCGTGTAGAGCAGCTCGCGGGTGCAGAGCGGGGTCGGCTCGGGTGGCAGCGCGATCGCGACGTGGTCGAAGCCCGAGCCCTGCGCCTTGTGGGTCGTGGCGGCCCACCAGGCCTCATGGTCGGGGAGCTGACCGAGGCCGAGGCTTCGCGTGCGTCCCTCGTCGCGGGTCCCCGTCACGTCGGCGCGCGGGAAATGGGCGCGGCGGGTGCCGTCGGGCGCGCACAGGACGACGCCGACATCCCCGTTGGCGAGACCGAGCGCGTGGTCGTTCTCGGTGATGAGGACGGCGCGTCCGTGAAACCAGGTGTCCCACGCGGTCCCGAGCGGGATGACCTCGCGCTCGGCGAGGCGTTGCCGGATCGCGGCCGCGAGCGTCTGTGCGCCGTAGGGCCCGCGACGGTGGGCGGTCAGCAGCTGGAAGGCCCCGAGTGCGTCGAGGGCGGCCTCGGGGCTGTCGAGGGCGTCAAAGAACGGGGCCCAGGCGTCGACCGCGAAGTCGACGAGCGCGCCAGGTGTCAGCTCGCGCCAGCTGAGCGCGTCGGAGGCATCGGGACCCTCGAGGCAGGCGAGGGCGGCCTCGACGTCACCTCGGCGAATGGCCTCGGCGAAGGACCCGATGGACGCGCCGAAACGGTGGGTCCGGGTCAGCTCGACGACGTTGTCCGCGAGCGGCCCGTCCGCATCGGCGGCGTGGACGAGGTCAACCAGGACGCGGCCAGCCTCGACGGAGGCCAGTTGGTCCTTGTCGCCAAGCAGGATAAGTCGTGCCTCCGGTCGGAGGGCCTCGACGACGCGCGTCATCAGCGCGAGGTCGACCATCGAGGCCTCGTCGATGACGAGGAGGTCGGCCGGGATGGTCGCGTGATCGAGGCGCGCGCCGCCAGCGCCGGGCGCGTGGCCCCTGGAGCGCCAGAGCAGACTGTGGAGGGTCACGGCGCGGGTCGGGATGCGGGCTCTCACGGACGGAGCGACCGGGAGGGCGTCGAGCCCGTCGCGAATCGACTCGGAGAGGCGCGCGGCGGCCTTGCCGGTGGGGGCTGCGAGCGCGATAGCACCCGGGCGGCGGCCAGGGTCTGGTGAAGCGAGCAGCGCCGCGAGGATGCGCAGCACGGTCGTGGTCTTGCCCGTGCCAGGGCCACCCGCGATGACCGTCAGGGTCCGCGTGAGCGCCAGTCCGGCGGCCGCGCGCTGCAGATCGGGGGGCGCGTCGTCGTCAGCCTCGGGGCGGGGAAAGAGCGGATCGAGCAGCGCGTCGAGCGCGGGCCGCGGGATCGGGATGCGCTGCGGTCGGCGGAGACGGATCTGGCGCGCGAAGCGGCGCTGGTAGTCGAAATAGCGCCACAGGTAGAGGCGATGGCCACCATCGGCGGCGCGCGTCAGGACGAGCGGGGCCG
>SYAK01000121.1 GCA_005788935.1 Pseudomonadota bacterium | reverse complement strand
GAGCTGCCCCCGTGGCCCGAGGCGCTCGCCCTCGCCCTCGGCGTCGCGCGGACCCCGGAGCCTGCCTCCCCGCTGACGCCGCATACCCCGGCCGCCCACCTCCGCCACGCCCAGGCGGCGCTGCTGACGACGCCGGCTGCAGCCCGTGCCTCGGCCGAGGCGGCGCTCGCTCACCCGTGGGCCTTGCCGCCGAACGAGAGCACGACGCGCCAGCATCGCGCCCTCGCGCACCTGACGCTCGCCCGCCTCGACGCCGCGGCAGGGGAGACGGAGCGCGCCGAGCGCCACCTGAAGCTCGCCCGCGCCGAGGCGCCCGAGTCCGCCATCCTGACCCGCGCCCTCGTCCAGTGCACCCTCGGCGCGCTGCGGGCCGGCCCGTCTGGCGCACGTCACACCCGGGGCTGCCTCGAGCTCGACCCCGACCTGTGGCCGCCCGCCATCCCGACCCGCTGAGCCGCACCCCCCGACGTCGCAGCCAGCCGTCGGGGATCGGATCGGGGGGCGATCGGGGGTCGGATCGGGGGTCGTGTCCGAATGTGTGAACTTGCGGGTCCGGCGCTGCTCGCCGAGGGGCATGGTACGTCTCCGACATGTCCGCCGATGCGCATTGACCGGCTCGCGTCCGCGCGGCAGCATGCCGTCATGCGACGCACCTTCGACGCCTCCCTCGCCTTCCTCACCGTCTCGGCTCTCGTCGTCGGTTGTGCGCCGGGCGCCGAGACACCCGGCCCAGCTCCGGAAGACGTCGTGACACCGCCAGTCGACGCCACCATCGCGCCCGACCTTGCGCCCGCTGCGGACGCCTCCCCTGCGCCAGGCCCCTTCGACGCGCCCGGTCAGGAGGCGACCGTCGTCGCGTTCGACGGTCGCCACGTCTTTTTCACCGGCGCCGACAATCAGCGCACCGTCGAGACGACCGCATCCTTCCCCGACACCGGCAGCTACGCGAAGATCACCCTCTACCTGACGCTGACCTGCCCTGACGGCGGCTGCGACGCCTGGGACCGCCGCGGCGCCATCAGCCTCGTCGCCCCTGTCCCTGGTCCCGATGGCCCGCGCGATGTCTCCATCGAGCTTCTCCGCTTCATCACCCCGTTCGGCGTCGGCCTGTCTGCGAGCCAGGATCTGACCGACCTGCGTCCGCTGCTCCGCGGCGAGGTCCGCCTGCGCACCTTCATCGACACCTGGGTCGGACCGGGCAGCCCCTACGGCGCGGGCTGGCGGGTGACGGCCATCTTCATCTTCGAGGGTGGGGCCCCGTCGCGCCTGCCGATCGCCGTCATCCCCCTCCACACCGAGCGCGCCGGGCCCTACGGCGACCCGGCGCAGCCCCCCGAGGCCACGGCGCCGCCCATCACCGTGGCGCTCCCCGAAGGCGCCTCATCCGCCGCCATCCGTGCCCTCATCACCGGGCACGGTCAGGGAAACGCCGACAACTGCGCCGAGTTCTGCGCCCGCGACCACACGCTCACGGTCGCCCCCGCTGACGTTGCATTCCCCGCTGTCGCGCATACCCGGCGAGTGTGGCGCGACGACTGTCCGACGACCGCCGCCCCTGACCAGCGCGGCACCTGGCGCTATCCGCGGGCCGGGTGGTGCCCGGGCGCCCTCGTCGAGCCGTGGACCGTGGACCTGCCGGCGGCCGCCCTGCCGAGCCGCACGTTGACCGTCGCCTACGCCCCCGAGCCGTGGGTCAACACCTGCCGCCCCGACGCCTCGCCGTGTTCGGGCTGCGTCTTCGACACGGGCTGCGCTTACAACGACAGCTCCCACACCCAGCCCTTCCATCAGGTCTCGACCCTGCTCATCGCCTACCGCTGACCTCCCCGGAGGAGACGGCCCCCTGCGCGAGCGCCTCGACCAGCAGCGTGACCTCCGGCGGCACCTGGCCGGCATCGCCCTGCTCGACGACACACGCGAGCCACGCCTTCGCGGGCTGGTGGGGCGGCAGCCAGGTGAGGCCCGCGACGAAGGCCACGACCGACTCGAGGCGCCTCGCTCCGGGCAGCGTTGGGCAGCGACAGTTCCCGCGGAGTCCTGTGTCAGCAAGGCTGCGCCACGGCACGAGTGCTCACGAAGAGTTCCACCCGTGGCACATCGGATGTGCCAGCCCATGACCGTCGCCGTCAGCGTGGCTCACTCTCTTGATCACGAAGCCTGATATTTCCAGCCGCAGTGTCTGAACCAGCCCGCGGCGTCGGAGGGCGTAATGAGCGACATGATGTCGCCAAGGGCGTCGTCGACGGCCTCTCGCGTGCGTCGTCTCGCGGTGCGGAGCCACCGCTTCACCTTGCCCCAGGCGAGCTCGATGGGGTTGAGCTCGGGCGAGTACGGGGGCAGGAACACGAGCTTGGCGCCAGCGGCCTCGATGATCTCGCGAACGCCTGCATCCTTGTGGGCCGCGAGGTTGTCCATCACGACGATGGCGTTGGCCGGGAGGTCAGGCACGAGTACCTGCGCGACCCAGGTCCGGAAGACGTCCGAGGAGGTCCCGCCTTGGATGGTCATCATCGAGCCTAGACCCGAGAGGGTCAGCGCCGCGATCATTGTGAGCACGGTGCCTCGGTTGCGCGGCACCGCCTCCTTCGGCTTGACGCCGCGCGGCGCCCACGCGGTCTCGCGGGTCATCGCGATGTGGGAGCCCGATTCATCGATCAAGACCAGCCTCTCGGGGTCGGCTTCGGGAGCCCACTTCAAGAACCACTGCCGGAGGTCCTGGATCCTGGCCTGGTCCACCTCGGAGGCTCGGAGGACTCTTTTTTTTCCGGGTCCAACCGAGCCATTTGAGATGGCGACCAATCGTTGCAACTGAAACCTTCCGGCCTCCGAGTGCGGGTTCCAGAAAAGATGGCCGCTCCGATTCCGGAAAATCTGGCCGGCCGGGGGAGCCGTAAGGGTTCGCCGGCGGCTGGCGTTCGGAGCCGGTCGTCGCCAGCATCTGGAGCATGCTTACCATGGCGAAACGAAACGCAGTTCAGACACTGGTCGCCGCAGGTCACACCCAGGGCGAGACGAGCGCCTTGCTTGGGGTGTCTGAGCGCTCGGTCAGGAGGATCAGCCGCGAGCCGCCCGTCGCGTGCCTTGATGACACGGGGGCGCGGCGGGCGCGGGGGATCGGGCGCCCGTCACTCGTGGAGGGCTACCGGGAGAGGGTCGAAGCGTGGCTCAAGGCCGAGCCTGACACTGCGGCGACCGAGCTGCTCAGGCGGGCTTCATGCGATGGATACAAGGGGCAAAAGAGCGCTTTCTTTGCCATGGTCGCCAGCCTGCGGCCTGCGAAGAGCGAGGCGGTGGTGCGCTTCGAGGCGGTCCCCGGCGAATTCTGCCAGCACGACTTCGGCCACGTGGACGTCCGCTTCACGTCGGGCGAGAGGCGCCGGGTCCGCTTCTTCGCGTCGCGACTGAAGTATTCGCGCATGGTCGCGGTGTCCCTCGTGCCAGACGAGCGCGTCGAGAGCGTCACGCGTGGCGTTGTCGACCATTACGCGCGCTTCGGCGGCGTGCCGATGGTCGCCGTGTTCGATCAGCCGAAGACGGTCGTGCAGGAGTGGGACCCTGCCACGGGGCGCGTCATCCGCTGGCAGCCGACGTTCCTCGACGTCATGGGGCAGCTTGGCGCGGCCCCGAACGCCTGCTGGCCGCATCGCCCGAACCAGAAGGGCTCGGTCGAGAACCTGGTCGGGTGGGTGAAGGGCAGCTTCTTCAAGAGTCGCCGCTTCATCGACGACGAGGACCTGCGGCGTCAGCTCGAGGTGTGGCACGAGGACGCGAACACGAAGCGCCCCTGCAGGGCGACAGGCGAGATACCAGAGGCGCGCATGGCCACCGAGCGGCCCCGGCTCCGGCCTCTCGGCGTCACGCCAGACACGCTGACGCTTCGGTTTCCGGTGCACGTCGCGGCGACCGCGACCGTCAGCTTCGACGGCCGCGTCTACTCGATGCCGCCCCAGGCCATCGGCATTCCGGCGACGCTGTACCTTGGGCGGGACAAGGTCCGAATCGTCGCGGGCCGTTACGACGCGACCCACCCGCGCCTCGAGGCCCCCAACGCCCGCTCGACCCTGCCAGAGCACCGCGCGGCGATGGTGGCCGCCGCCAACGGCAGCCGAGGACGGCTCTACCTGAAGCGCCAGCACCTCCTTGAGCTCGACCCGATAGTCCTCGAATTCATGACCGACCTCGTCCACCGCCGAGGCCACGGAGGCTGGTCTCACGACGTCGAGGTGATGCACGCGCTGCTCGAGCTTCATGGCGGCGGCCCCCTCATCGGGGCCATTCGGCGCGCCCACGCCATGCGCGCCTGGTCGGCCCGCGCCGTCGCCAGCGAGCTGGGCTGCGACCCCGCGAAGATGCCCCTCTCAAACCACGGAGAACTCCATTGAATGATTCGATTTCCCCCATCGACGGCCACCTCCGCCGGCTGCACCTCGCCAACACGCGCCGCACCTGGAAGGCGCTCTGCGAGCGGGCCGAGGTCCACAGCTGGACCTTCCAGCGCTTCCTCGAGACCCTCTGCCTCGAGGAGGTCCTTCACCGCGCCGGCACGCGCGTTCAGCGCCTCGTGAAGCGCGCCGGCTTCCCATTCCTGAGGACGCTCGACGACTTCAACTTCTCCCGTCAGTCCGAGCTGCGCCTCGTCTCGCTCGGCTCGTTCACAGGCCCCGACTTCGTCACAGAGGGCCGCAACCTCATCTTCCTCGGCCGCCCTGGCCGAGGCAAGACGCACCTCGCCGTCGCCATCGCCTACAAGGCGATCCAGAACGGATTCGACGCCCGCTTCGCCACCGCTGCCAACCTCATCGACGAGCTCTCCCGGGCGAGCCGCAAGAACACTTTCCGGAAAGCCCTCAAGCCCTGGATCCAGCCCGACGTCCTCGTCATCGACGAGCTCGGCTACCTCGCCTGCACTCCAGACGCCGCCAACGTCCTCTACCACGTCGTCAACGAGCGTCACCTCAAGCGGAAGCCCATCGTCATCACCTCCAACAAGGACCTCCAGACCTGGGGCGACGTCCTCCTCGACCGCGATCTCGGCGCCGTCATCGTCGACCGACTCCTCGAGCGAGCTCGCGTCTTCAAGCTCGACGGCCCCTCAAATCGCTCCGACCTGAGTGACCTCACCAACCCTTTCGAGCCCCCCTCGACACCGGCCAGAATTTCTGGAAAATCCCGGCCAGAGTTTCCGGAACCCACAGGGCTCGTGAACGCTCAGCCTGGCTGACGATCAGCTGTGGCGGCGGCGCAGGGTCAGAAGACCGAGCAGCGCGGCCAAGCCGAGCAGACCGGGCGTGCTGTCTGCGCCATTGCAGCCACCGCTGAGCACCAGGCG
>SYAK01000120.1 GCA_005788935.1 Pseudomonadota bacterium | reverse complement strand
TGACGTATCTCGGCAAAAGGATTGCGCCCGCCACCACCTGGGCCCCCTAGAGCACCACCCCAGGCCGGACGGCGCGGACGCCGGTCGCGCGGAAGTTCTTCTTGGTCGGGATCTTGTCATGCCAGACCAGCGGGCCGGCCTCGAGCTGCTCCATCGGCTGCAGCCCGAAGTACAGCAGGACGGCCTGCTTCACCCACGCGTGGACCTCCCACGGTGCGCTGCCATCGGGGCCTGGTTCCGCGGGCGGCGAGGCGACGCGGACGGTGCCAGCGTCGAGGCGCCCGACGGTCGTGAAGACGGCCTGCACGACAGCGGGGTCCGAGCGGCGGCTCGGGTCCGACCAGGCGGTCTCGATGAGGTCGCGGAGTTCGGTGTTCGGCGTGGGGGAAGTGGTCACGGGGCGGCTCCTGCGCGGCGGGCGGGGGCGGAAAGGGCAGGGTCGTAGCACGAAGTACCGCGATTGTGGATCGACGAAGCGCCCCGGAATCGGTAAGGAGAACGCATGCGATGGCGCAGCGTGCAGACAGCGGGACTCCGGGCGGTGGCGGTGGCGACGGTCCTGGCGCAGGCCAGCGGGTGTGGCGCGCGGCGCGATCCGGACCTCGAGGAGCGGGCCCTCAGGGCGCGTCTCAAGGCCGAGGCGCCGCAGTCCGCCGCCCCCACGAGCGAGCCACCTCCGCCAGCCCCCGAGCCTGATGGCCAGCCGGCCCGGCCGACGAAAGAGGCCGCAACGGTCCGGCGCTATCAGGCCGACGAGGTCGCGGCGACGCTCGCGCGGGTGGGTGGCAGCGGCGATGCCCTCGTCGCGACGTTCGAGACCGGGCTCGGGACCTTCGCCTGTCGCCTGTTCCCCGACGAGGCGCCCGAGACGGTCGCGAATTTCGTGGCCCTCGCGACCGGGGGCACGGCTGGCAAACCGTTCTACGACGGCCTGCGTTTCCACCGGGCCATCGACCAGTTCATCGTCCAGAGCGGCAACCCGACCGGGGCGCCTGGCGGCGGGCCGGGCTGGCGCATCGCGCGCGAGGCGGGACTCGCCCGGCTCTTCGATGCTCCGGGCGCCCTCGGCATGGTCGATGACGGCGACGCCATCCACGGCAGCCAGTTCTTCGTCACGCTGCGCGCAGACGCGAACCTCGCCAAGCGTTACGCGGCTTTCGGACACTGTGACGCGCTCGATGTCCCGCGCGCCATCGCGGCCGTCCCGAAGAAGCCAGCGCGCGCGGGCGAGTCCGCGGCGGTGCCGATCGACCCCGTCGCCCTGACGCGGGTACGCCTCGGCCGCACCGGCCCCTGACCCCCTCTCGCCCCACGATTCGTCCGCTTTTCCGCATGGTTTCTTGACCTGCGGCGGGCGCGGCTCGAGGCTCCGGACTCCACGTCTCGATGCGACCGGAGGTCACCATGGGCAAGCGGCTCCTCATCACCCTGTTCGTCACGCTCGTCCTGGGCGTCGGCCTGTGGGTCGTCCTCACCAACGCGCACATCGACATCTTCCCGTGCGAGCGGGCCCAATACGATTACGCCGCCGAGAAGATGGGACCGCCGTCCCCGGGCACCTGCAGCCTACTCGGGGTGTTCAACCCGATCGTCGTCGATGGCGAGACCTCGGACACCCAGAAGCTGACGCTTGCGGGTTACGCGGTCTATGCGCTCGTCGTCGGGGTCGTGCCGCTCCTCATCGGGCTCTTCGTGGGTCGGCGGTTCGGCGCTCCGAAGCCCACGGCCTGACAGACTGTCAGATTGGCGCGATCGCCGCTTCGCAGGCGGCGGTCGTGGCCTCGAGCACCCGCATGAGTCGGGCGGCCTCGGCGGCTGTGAGGCGGCGCGCGGCAAACGGGTAGACGAGCTCGCGCTCGCGCACGTGGTGATGCGTCAGCAGGTGGTGGACCCGCAGGAGCGGCTCGAGGCGGCGGACCATGACGCGCCTCACGGGGCTCCCGGGCGCCTCCGCGAACGCATGCAAGGCCCCAAGCGCTGCCTGCCCAGCGGCGAGCAGCTCACCGAGCCGGGAATGCTCGGGTGCGACGATGCGGGCCGAGGCCCCGCGCGGGGGCGCCTGCGCGTCGTCGAGGAGGTCGAGGAGCGCCGCGTCCTCCGCGTCAAGGTGGGACGCGGTGGCGGCCATCAGCGTCTCCCACTGGCTGACAGCCCGCCCGAGGTCGAGCGCCGTCAGCGCCTCGAGCGCCCCGAAGAACGTCGCCTCGAGGGCCGCGTGCGCCCGATCGTGGCACGCGACGAGCGCGGCTCCGAGGTTCTCCGACGTCATGTCAGACATCGCGTGCACCCGCTCAGCAGGCGGTGTTCACGGCGAAGTAAAGGCCGGTGTATACCTTCGGGTCCACCATGACGCCCGCCGCGGTGCGGCCAGCGAGCCACGCGGGCACCTCGTGCACCGGCACTGCGTGGATGACGATGTCCTCGGACCCGTCGCCGCCGCCCGGACCGACCCGGCGCAGGCCGTGCGCCTGAAAGAACGACAGGACCTCGGTCGACAGGCCCGCCGAGACGGGACCCTCGGTCAGGAAGCGCATCTCATCCGCCGACCAGCCGGTCTCCTCCTCCAGCTCTCGCAGCGCCGCGGCCGACAGCGGCTCGTCCTCGGCCCCGGCGATGTCGCCCGCCAACCCGGCGGGCAGCTCGATGACACGCGCGCCGACGGGCGGGCGGTACTGCTCGACGAAGAGCATCTCGGTGTCGGGCGTCACCGCGACAATGCAGACGATGCCGCTCGTGTTCCGGCGGCGAACGAACTCCCAGCCGCCCTTGCGGGAGACGGCGAGGAAGCGGCCCTCGTAAAGGGTCTCGACGGGGAGGGTGGGGTCCTTGGCGGTCATCGGGCGGCTCCTGGGGTCGCGGTGGCGGGGGTCAGCCAATCGATGATGCGCGCGCGTTCGTCGGCTGTCGAGCCGTGCGCGGCGAAGGCCGAGCGCAGCGCCCCGAGCAGGGCCTCACGCCGCAGTCGGCCGTGGGTCCCGAGCGGGAGCGCGGCTGGGGAGCAGACGAGGCCCTCGACCTGCAGCCTCGGCGGCACGACGGCCGAACGCGCGCGGATGAAGCGGCGCGCGCGGTCCGCGTCCGCGCCCTGGGCGATAGCGACCCAACGCTGGCTCTCGGGGACCTCATCGGGCCACAGGAGACGCTCGGGCACGACCACGAGGGCCTGCCACGGGCCACCCGCATAGTGAGCCGCGACCTGCTCGCCCGTCAGCGTGCCCTCCGAGGTCCTGAGCGCAAAGGTCAGCGTCCCGAGGACATGGAGCCTCCCCGCGGTGTCGAGGCGCCCGACGTCCCCTGTCGGGAGGTGCCCGTCGACCCGCGGCAGCGCGACGAGCACGCGGCTTGCGTCAAGCGCCTCCGAGGCGACCGCGGGGCCTCCCACCGCGATCTCGCCGAGCCCGTCGGGGCCTGGCGCGAGGATGCGCACCGAAATCCCGGACGGCACGAGGTAACCCGCGTCTGGGCCGCCGTCGACGGTCGCGCTGCCCGGCAACGGGCGGGCGGCCTCGGGGGCAAGGCCGCAAGGGGCGGCGCTCTCGCTCACCTGGTAGGTACGGACCGCGCCGATGCCGCGCGCCG
>SYAK01000119.1 GCA_005788935.1 Pseudomonadota bacterium | reverse complement strand
TGACCGGGATGGCGGCGACCGTCAGCAGGCCCGCGTCGACGAGGTGGCCAAGCGCCCGACGCGTCGCCGCGTGCGAGCCGGCCCGCCGGGTGAGCGTGTCGTGAACGGTGGCCTCGCTCGCATAGTAGCTCAACGCGACCGTCGAGACCCCGAGGTCCCGCAACGCCCGCGCGGCCGCCGCGTCGATGTGCCCGCCGTGGGTCTTAAGGTGGACGAACAGGCCGCGGTGACGTGCGTGGGCGATGAGAGCGAGGAGATCCTTGCGCAGGAAGATCTCGCCGCCGGACAACAGCACCGAAAAGACCCCGAGCTCGGCCGCCTGATCGAAGACGTCGGTCCAGAAGGCGGTCGGGAGGATGCGCCGCGCCTTGTCATCGAGATAGCAATGCACGCAATCCAGATCGCACTGGTAGAGCAGGTCGCAGTGCAACTCGAAGAGCTTGCCCGCTCGGGTCCAGGCCCGGCGCGCCGCACGGTGCAGCCCGTCAAACATGCAGGCCCTCCGCAAGCGGCGCCCCCGACCACGGCTGCCCAGCGCAAGCCGCCGCGATGGCGGGCGCGACCGCATGATGCAGCGAGGACGCCAGCGTGAAGGCTGGCACCGCGTCCGACAGGGCCGCGGCCGCGTCGAGCACGCGCGCCACGACAGCGGGCGGCACAGCGGGATCCGCGTCGAGGCAGGTCCGACGCATCACTTCGCCCAGCCCCTCCGACGTGGACATGGTCGCGAGCGCCAGGTGTTCCGCGTGCGGCCTGAGCGCCACGATCCCCGCGAGCGGGTGGCCCTCGAGCAGCGTCGGCGCCCCCTCCCGCCCGCGGAGTGGGGTGCCGGAGACCCACCAGCCGCCCGCGTCCGGCCACACGGCCACGACGTCATCGGCCAGTACGACCGCGTCAGGGACGCGCCGGGCCATCGTCGACTTGCCAGCCCCGCTTGGCCCGAGGAAGGCCAGCGCGCGCCCCGTCTGTGGCAGGAGGCCCGCCCCATGCAGCAGGAGGCCGCCAGCGGCCGCGAGCCCCACGCCGAGCGCCATGCGCAGGGCCGCGCGCACCATCCAGCGGCGTGAGGCCGCCTCCGACGGCCCAAGGCCGCGCACGAAGGACGGCACGAAGACAAAGGACGCCTCGACCTGAGCCTCGGCGCCGACCGTCAGGGCCGCGTGCCAGGCTGGCGTCGTCCCCCACACATGACGTGGCGCCACGGTTGGAGCGCCCGGGTGCCCGGGGCCGTCAGCCCCGTCGGCGAGGCGGAGGCGCAGGGTCATCGGCCCCCACCCATCGGGCGCGTCAGTGGCCGCTGGCGCGAGACCGAGCACCTGCCCGACAGCGCCCTGCCATGCCAGCCCCTCTGCGACGACGATGAGCCGCAGCGGGCCGACCCTCGCCGCGGCGAAGGACGACGGCGCCTGCTCAGTCGCAGGGGATCTCGCAGCCGTCAAACACACCGGAGTCACAACCGCTCGCGAGCTGCACGCGCTCGAAGGCGTTCCCGGACTCGATGCGCGGGGACACGTACGGCCGCCTGTTGCGCGGCGCGGACTCGACAGCCCGCTCGGGCCCGGCCATCACGCGCGAATTGTCATCCATGGGACCTCCCCGATCATCAGCGGACGATGATCAGCTCGTTGAAGTTGGTGCCCTCGATGAGGTCTGGGCGCCCGTCGCCCGTGAAGTCGGCGCCGCCGCCATGCCAGCCGCCGATGCTGATGCTGCTGGCGCGGTAGAGGCTCGTCAGGGCCCCATCCTGCACCGGGAACTGCCCGAGCGTCACGCTCTCGGCCGCATCGAGGTGGTTCGCGGCGAAGGTTGCGCCCGTCGAGTTGAAATCTTCCGTCCAGAGGTGCGGCGGCTCGAACGCGGCCGGGGTCATGAACGCCGTCTCGGTGAATCGCAGGAGCCGCGTCGCCGCAAAGCGACCCGCGGGCGGATCGGCGAAGATCACCCAGCCGTTGAGGCCCGTCCAGCCGTTGCCGACGCGTGGGTTCGCGCCGATGTTGACGGTCACGTCGGTCCCGACGAGGGGGCCGAGGCGGGCGCCGTCAAAGAGGTAGATGGCCTTCCCGTCGAGGGCGGGCGGGCGCCGGTTGCTCGTCACCGCGAGGACGTCCGGCACGCCGTCACCCGTCGCGTCGACGCCGCCCTGGAAGTCGACGCCGATGATCGAGTTCGCCTGGATGCCGTCCGCCTCCTGACGGAGCCGCAGCGAGACGCGGTCCTCATCGCTGGCGCTCGGGTCACCCGCGAAGACGGCCCGGTTCACGGTGCGAACCTCGCCCGCGGTCCACGCCCGTCCGGGGTGCACGAAGAGACGCCCGTTGTCGGCGCCGGTCGCCGCGATGATGACATCGCCGAGGCCGGCTGGCCCGAGACCCGTCGGTGTCGGCAGCACATCGCCCGCGCGACCGCAGCGGCCGCCGTAGAGGACGGTCCCGCCGGTGCCGAGGTTGAAGCGCAGCGTCATGCCGCCCGCGTCCGCCACGCCAGTCGTGGGGGCCAGATCGACCACTGTGGGGCTCCCACCGCCAGCGACGGCCGTCCAGGTCGCGCGACCCGGGA
>SYAK01000118.1 GCA_005788935.1 Pseudomonadota bacterium | reverse complement strand
TGGGTGGCGGTCGCGCGTGGCGATGCGGCGGTCGCGCGGCGGGGCTTCACGCGCCTCGCGCAGATGGGAGGAGCCGACGTCCGGGCGGCCGCGGGCGACGGGCTCGCGGCGCTTGGTGCGCGAGACCGCCTCGGGGGTGGGCTCGCGGCCTTCGGCCAGGCGGATCCTGCAAATCACGCCCTCGGCCTGCTCGGCGGCGTCGAGCTGCTCCTCGCCGATGTCTGGCGCGTCGGCGTCCGCTATCGCCACCTCGCGGGTCCGGTCTCCCGCGGGGCCGGGGCGCCGTGGTTCGGGCAGCACGAGGCCTGGGCCTTCCTCGGCTGGCAGCGCCCCCGGGTCGCCGTGACGGCCTTCGCGGCGGCGGTTCGCGTCGACACGCGCAGCCCGGCTGGTCGTGCGTCGGCCATCGCGACGCGCGAAGCTGGAGGGGCGGGCGGCCTGGCGCTTCGGCTGCGCGCCGGGATCGACTGGCTCGGGTCCGTGGGCGTCTCGGCGCCGACCGCTGAGGCCGTCGGGCAGGCCGAGAGCGGGGGGCGCGTCCACCTCGGGCGTCTCGCGAGCCTCACTGCAGCGGTCCGCGTCCAGCTTGCGGAGGGCGGCCCGTGGGTCGCGGGGCGCGTCGCGCTGCGGGTCGGCTCGGGCGACGCCTTCGTCGAGGGGAGCGGCCTCCTCGGCCGTCAACGCCGCCCGATCGAGCTCGACGCGACGGCGCTCTACTGCACCCTCGGTCACCTCGACGGGCGCGCGTCGGCGGTGATGGGGGTGCGGCTCGGCGGGCGCTGGTGGCTGACCGCCGGCTATGACTGGGAGGCCTGGCGCGACCTCGGAGGCGCGGCGCGCGGTCAGCATCGAGCGGGGCTCGGGCTGTGGGTGGTCCCGTGAGGCTGCGTCTGTGCGCCATCGCCTGCGCCGCCCTCGTCGCATCCGTCCCGCGCTCCGGGGCGGCTGGGGACGAGGTCCCGACGCTGCGGTCACCGACGCGCGACGAGGGGGCGCTCGGCGTTCACTACCGCGTGTCCTATGCGTCCGAGGCTGCAGGCGACTTCGCCGCTGCGCTCGCCGCCATCGAGTCCGTCGTGCTCGAGGACCCGACGGACTACGTCGCCCACCTTCGCCGTGGCTGGCTCGCCTGGCGGGCGGGGCGGCACGGGGTCGCGCGCCTCGCCTACGCGGAGGCCTGCCGCCTGCGACCGTCCGCGGTCGAGCCCCTGCTCGGCGCGATGCTGCCCGCGATGGCCGAGCGACGCTGGCGAGAGGCCGAACAGCTCGCCAACGAGGCGCTCGCCCGCGCCCCCTGCGATCTGACCGCGCTCACGCGGCTCGCGGCGATCCACGCGACGCAGGGCCGTTGGGCGCGCGCCGAGGCTCACTACCGCATGGTGCTCCGGCTCTTCCCGTCCGACGTCGAGGTGACCCTCGGGCTCGCGCACGCCCTCGCCCAGCAGGGACGCGCCGAGGAGGCCGCAGCCCTCCGGGCCGTCGTGCATCGCATCGCGCCCGATGACCCGCGGGCCCGCCCCTGAAGCCAGCGCCTCAGTGTCCGGGCGGGGCGGGCCACTTGACGCGGAACTCGCCGACGGCCTTGGCTTCGTCGGGGTCGTCGGCCTGCGAGGCGCCCATCTGCTCGAGACGGTAGGCGAAGACGTTGCCCGCCACGGGGCCGCTCGCGGGCAGCTCGGACAGCTGGACCTCCGCGAGCTGGAGCTCCGCGCGAGCCTGCCCGAGCTGGGCCTCGATGTTCTGGAGCAGCGTGGCCGGGTCGAGCGGCTTCGGAGCGCGCGGATCGGCGGGCGTCGGGGTCGGTGGCGCGCTCGCGATGCGCGCCTTCTGGCGCTCGACCTGTTTTTCGAACATGCGCACGCGGGCCGCGACCTCGTCGCGCCGCTTCGTCAGCACGGCGCGCTGATCGCCCTGACCCCAGCCCGGGCCGAAGCCGGCGCCGAGCGTCACCGTCACGACGCCGAGCTGCTTGCCCTTCTGGCCGCCCGGGAAGCTCCACGCGTCGCCGAAGCGCTTCGTCTCGCCTGTCGACATCATCGTGTCGCCGCCGAGGAAGGCTCGGATTTCCGGATTGGCCTCGCCAAGTTTCCGCTCTTCGAGCTCGTCGAGCTGACTCAGCACGACGACGAGATCCGGGGCCGCGGCCTTCACCGCCTCCCGCAAGCCCGCCCACGCCTCGGACGCTGGCATCACGTCGAGCCCGTCGCGCACCAGCTCTTCCGCGAGGGCGGTCGCCTTGACGTTCGACATGAGCCCGACGAAGGCCACCTTGACGCCGCCCCGCTCGACGAGCGCGAACGGCTTCGCGAGCGGCTTGCGCGAGGCCTTGTCGACGAGGTTGGCCGACACGATCGGGAAGGTCGAGGCCGCGATGAGCTTCTCGAGTCGCGTACGGCCGAGGCCGAGATCGCGGTCGCCGAGCCCGAGCGCGTCGACCCCGAGCGCCGCATAGCGCGCGACGATGAGGTCGGCTGTGGCCCACCACCGCTCGGCGTCTGGCTCGGGGACGCGATGCGACGGCAGGAACGCGTCACCCGCGTCAACCACGAAGCGAACGTCCGCCGGGAGACCCTCGAGGGTCCCGCCACCGCGCTTCAGCCAACCTGCTCTCCGGGCCAGACCGCCCAGCGGATTGGACCGTCACCCCCCGGGTTCGCGTTCACCCATCTGATTGACGGTGAACGCGAACCCGACTCTCAGTCCGACCCCGCGGGCCGGCGCTTCGGTGGCTGCATCGACGTGGGCCGCAGCCGTCGCGGCGCTGACCTCCGGTCCCGGACCGGTGCCAACGGGGCTCGCCGCGGGGTCTGTCCGGCCGCAACCGGAGGCCCACAGGGCGAACGCGACAAACAGGGCGTTTCGACGAACCATCGCCCGAACAATGGCATCGTTTGGTGCGGAGCGCAAGGGAATCCGCCGCGGTCGTCTCTGCTTGCAGTCAGTCGAGCTCGTGCCCCAACTCGCGGGCGGTCGCTGACGCGAGGCGCTCGGAGAGCAGGCGGACGAGCCCCATCGCGACCGCACCGTCGCGTTGGGCGAGGCGTTCGAAACGGTCGGCGCCGAGGCGCAGGGCCGCAACCTCCGTCTCGGCGATGACCGAGGCCGTCCGGACGCGCCCGCCGCCGTCCGCCCGCCGCACCACCGCGACCTCGCCGACGCAGCGGGCCTCGCCCGGGGGGACCTCGATGCGCGTGAGGACCCGCTCGGTCCACGGGGCGTCCGGGTCGGACGCGTCCTCGCCGAGCGCTGAAATCGCGACCACGCCGCGTGTCAGGACGTAGAGCGCGTCGCCAGGCTCTCCCTCGCGCATCAGGGCCGCCCCGGGCGCGAAAGTGCAGGGCTCGACTGCGTCGGCCACGTTGCGCAGCGCGTTGGGCCGGAGATCCCGGAAGATCGGGGTCGACGCGAGCCGCTTCATCCGCGTCACGAGCGCGGCGACCCATGGCATGCCGTCGCCCGCGAGGCGCTCCATCGCGGCGAACCAGTCGTCCTCGCCGAGCGTGCGGGCCTCCGGGACGCCCGCGGCGGCGAGGGCCTCGATCGCTTCGTGCACGGGGGTCCCCTCGGCCACGCGTCCAGCCCGCGCGTGCAGCCATCGCACGAGCGCCCAATAGAGCCCGCTCGCAGACCGGTGGACGGCCAACGGCGCGCTCGGGGTCTCGGCGAGCAGGCCCGCGAGGGTCAACGCCGCGCCCGTCGCCGCGCCCGTCGCCTCTGGGGTCTCGCCCTCCGGGCTCGCCAGCCAGGTCGCGGCGTCATCGGCAGCGGCTGCGGCCTCGGCCAGCTCGCGCGCGGCGCGCTCTTCGTCCTGTCGACCCTCGAGCCACGTCGCCAGCTCGCCCGCCATGGCGCCAGCGTCCGTGTAGCGCTCGGAGGGCGCCTCCGCGAGGGCGCGCGCGCAGATGCGGGCGAGGGCCGCGGGGAGCTCGGCACAGGGGCGTTGAGCGAGCGGCACCGTCGCTGTCCAGACGCGCTCCCAGCCCGCCTCGGGCGACCTGAAGGCCGTCTCACCCGGTGGCGCCTGCGGGACGGCGAGCGACAGGACCTCGTAGAGCATCGCACCGAGGGCCCAGACGTCCGACCATGTCCCGAGGGCCGCGGTGTCCTGCTGCAGGCACTGCTCGGGCGCCATGTAGCCCGGAGAGCCGCTCCACATGCGGGCGCGGGCCTGCCGTCCGCCGAGCTCGCCGAGGGCTAGCGCGAGACCCCAGTCCACAAGCGTCACCTCGCCGTGCGGTCCAACGAGGACGTTCGATGGCTTCAAATCGCAGTGAATCACCCCGCGCGCGTGCGCGTGCGCCATCGCGCGCAAGGCGGCCACGAGGACCTCGACCCGCCGCACCAGGGGATATCGGCGCTGCGTCTCGCCGTCCCCGCGACGGAGGCGCCCGAGGATCTCGGCGAGCGTCTCGCCCGCGAGGACCTTCATCGTGTAGAAGGGGCCGTCCTCCGGGGTCACGCCGATGGTGTAGACCGGCACGATGTTCGGGTGTTCGAGGCGCGCCGCGAGCATGGCCTCCTCGAGGAAGGCCTGCACGAGGATCGGGTCGCGCCGATGCTCGGGGCGCATGCGCTTGAGCGCGACAGGGCGCAGCAGCGCTTCGTCCCAGACCCTCAGGACCTCGCCGAGCCCGCCCGACCCGAGGGCGCCCAGCACCCGAAGATGTCCAGCTGTCGGCCCCTCGGGCGTGGCGGGCGGCGCGTCGGGCCAGGCAAAGGCGGGGGTGATGCCCATCAACCCGAGGTAGCGGTCGAGCTCGGTGACGTGCACGTTCGTCGCGCTGCGCTGGCTGTCGGGACGGCTCTGGGTCGAGGCCACCCGGGTCGCCGCATGGGCGCCGTCCGCCGAGACGGTCTGGGACTCCGGGGTGGTCGACGCCGCGGGGCCGCGCGTGATGACGCGTGTCCCCGGGGCGGCCGGGCCGGTACCCCGCGGCGCCTCAGCCATGGGCATTCGGCAGGCGCTCACCCCGCTCGAGGCGCGTGGTCGTGGCCGAGACGACGTTTTGCAGCAGCATCGCGACCGTCATCGGGCCGACACCACCCGGGACCGGCGTCAGCAGGCCCGCGACAGGCGCGACCGAGGCCGCGTCGACGTCGCCCACGAGCCGCGTCTTGCCGCCGGGCACCTCGACGCGGTTGATGCCGACGTCGATGACCACAGCCCCCGGCTTTACCCCGTCGGCCGTGACCAGCCCGGGCCGGCCGACCGCCGCGACGAGGATGTCCGCATGCCGCGCGAGCGAGGCCGTGTCCGCGGTGTGCCGGTGGCAGGTCGTGACGGTCGCGTGGCTGCGCAGGAGGAGCCACGACATTGGACGGCCCACGATGGCGCTGCGGCCGAGCACGACCGCGTGCTTGCCCTTCAGCGGCACCTCGTAGTCGGCGAGCAGCCGCATGACGCCGAGCGGCGTGCACGGGACGAGGCCGCGGCGGCTCGCGTGGAGGCGGCCGATGTTGAGCGGGTGCAGCCCGTCGACGTCCTTGTCGGGATCGATGGTGTCGACGATGGCCTTCGTCGACCAGGCGACAGGCAGCGGGAGCTGGACCAGGATGCCGTCGACGGTCGGGTCCCGGTTCAGGTCGCGGATGGCCGCCTTCACGGCCTCTTCCCCCGCCTCTTCGCCGAACGGGACCACGCGCGCCGCGATGCCGACCCGCGCCGCGGACGCGACCTTCTTGCCGACGTAGACGTCGCTCGCTGGGTGGTGTCCGACCTGCACGATGGCGAGCCCCGGGACGACGCCCCGCGCTCGCAACGCCGCCACCGCCGCAGTGACCTCGACCTCGACGTTCGCCGCCGACCGCTTGCCGTCCATCAGGATCGCCACAGGAACCTCCGCCCAATGCCCGTCTTCGGGGCCGCTCGCGCAACGTCCGCTGGCGTGCCCCGGGCTCGGACCGTATCCCGTCCCGGGCTGGAAAAGAAGCCTGTCCTTGGCGCCTGCATCGTTATGTTTCAGTCATGAATCATATTGGTTCACGCGTGAAACAAAACGTTTCAGCGGTGCGGGCTGCGGATGCCCGGTCAGGAGCCTCGGCGGGGTCGGGTCGTCCCCAGCGCTCGCGCGCGGGCGCCCCATCCCAGGGTTCGGGGTTGGACCGCCTCGCAGGCGGGGATGCGCGAAACCCTGGGTCGTGGGTCCGGACCGCCCCATCCGCGTCGACCCCACACGTACTCGACCGCGCGCTTGCGCCCCGAGGCGGCGACCCTTGAGCTCGGACCCATGGACACAGCGACCACGCAGATGACGCACCTGACCGGCGCGCGCGCGCTCGGGCCAGCCGCTGGCGAGCGCGAGGTGGACAGGCGCGGCTTCGCTGGGGATCGTGCGGGCGGGACGGCGTCATTCGCGTCCATCGGCAGTTGATTCAGGCGCCTCTGTGTGCATTGGAATACGTGATTGCCCACGAGCTCACCCACCTCGTCCATCGGCACCACGGCGAGGCCTTCTGGCTGACCCTCGCGACCGCGATGCCCGAGTGGCGACGGGCAAGGCCGCCCTCGAGCGCTGGGAGACCGGGCGGCGCAGCCTGTAGCCCCTCAGCAGCCGCCAGCGGCCGCGCAGGTCTGGATATTGGCGCTTGCGCCCGTCGCGCCCGAGACGCCGTTCTGGCTGGCCGTTGTTCCGGTTCCACCTGCGCCAGCCGCGCCGCCCGCGCCGCCTGACCAGCTGTTTCCGGACTCGGTCAGCGCGCCTCCGAACCGGAAGAGGCCGAACGAGGCGCCCCCAGCGCCGCCGCCGCCGCCTCCCGAGTGGCCTCCGCGACCGCCGACACCCCCCGCGCCACCGCCCTGCGAGCCGATGTTACCGGGCCCGCCCGAGCCGCCCGAGCCGCCCGGT
>SYAK01000117.1 GCA_005788935.1 Pseudomonadota bacterium | reverse complement strand
GATCTGCACGAGCGTCTCGGGCTCGGAGCGGATCGCCTCCGAGGGCACCCCGGGGAGCTTCTTCCCATAGAAGTCTCGCATCTTCGGCTCATCCCAGGCCCGCTGCGCCTCATCAAAGACGATCAGGCGCTCCGGAGGGACGCGGTCCGGGCGCTCGAGCCCGTACTCGCGGATGAAGCGGTGCATGTCCTGCACGAAGGCCGTGCTGCGGAGGGCGTGCTGCAGGACCTGCACGAGGGGGCCGTTGCCAGAGAGGAATGTGGCCGGGGAGCCGCGCTTGCGACGGTCTCCGAAGCGGAACCCGACCTCGAGCGCCGCGCTGTGGGCCGCCTGGAGCCCGACAAGCGTCTTGCCCGCGCCAGGGACGCCGGTGATGATGACCAGACAGCGTTCGCGTCGCGCGTGAGCCGCTCGGGTCTCTGCGAGAATGCGCGAGACCGCCTCATGAACGCCGGCGCTCTGTGCGCGCTTGATGAATGGCAGCGGCAGGTTGTCGAAGAGGAGGCGCGCCGCCGCGACGAGCGTCGGGAGTGGCGCATATTCACCATTCAAAAATGCACGCAATTCGACCGCGGACCCTTGACCACCGCGCCCGAGGCGCAACAGCTCCTTGGCGAGGTGACGCGCGCTGACGACCTGCACGCCGTCAACCTGCCGAGGGGCGGGGTAGTCGGCGCCCAGGACGAGCACGGGGATGACCTCCACGCCCTCGCACGCCGAATGGTAGCCGCGCAGGTCCCGTGCGTACGCCGCCACCTGGTCGAGGTCCGCTCGCCGCGGGCGACTCGTCTCCTTGAACTCGAGGACCACGACCTGACCATTCTGCAGGATGAGCACATCGGGGCGACGGCCGGCCTCGCGGGGCAGCGCATATTCCAGCACCGCGTGGTCGTCGTGCGCCGGAGCGTGCCACGCGAGCACCTGGGCGCCCTCCCGCTGCAGGTCCTCGATCTGCGACCTCCAGGCTCGCTCCTGAGCGGCACCAGCGTCGGGCACGAAGGCCGTCAGGCGCGCGAGGAGGGCGCTCGCCTCCGTGGCGACGAGCCCCTCGAGCGTGCCAGACCATGCGTGGTTACGGGGAGGGTGCGAGGCCTCGGACATGGCGGCTCCGGACGGGGGCGGCGGGGGCGACGCACATAGATGCGGCTCCGCGTCCAACGCTGCCAGGAGTCTCCATCAGACGCAACCGCGCAGCCCATCCATGACCGCCTCCCCGAGCCCGTACCCGACGGCGTCCTCGAGGTCCTGACCCGCACAGAGGATGGCCCCTGAGGCCAGCCTCGAATGCGCGGCCCCCGTCATCGCCGTGGGAGCGCCCGGGCAAGGCTCAGCTCGGTCTCGCGTGCTCGGCCTCCCAGCCCTTGACCGCGAGCGCGATGTACTTCGGCACGGGTCTCCGACCAGAGCCGTAGGCGCTCATGGTGCGGGGCGTCATCCCGAGGGCCTCGGCGGCCTGCCGCAGCGAGAGGCCGTTCCTGGCCCTCCACCGGGTGAAGACGCGGGTGTTCTCGTCCTGCGCGCTCTGGGCCTGCATGCCGTTCCAAAGGTCGAGCTCGGGCCACTCGACGGTCCAGCCGCCCTCTCCGAGACAGATCCGCGCGAAGACCGTCGGGTGGCGCGGGGGCCGCAGCCCGGGCGACGCTTCGAAGAGCGGCGTGAAGTCCACCCTGGGCGTGGCGCCGTCCACCCAGGTCAGGCTGAGGCTCGAACCTCGCAACACCCTGACGGCGCTCAGCCGTGGTCGGTTCATGGGGGCCATCGTCTCCACTCCTTCATCAGCTCTGCGCGACATTGTCGTATCCATTCAAGAATTTCGAGCCTGAGCCCCGGTGGCCACCTCCCTTCGCACGCAAGGGACTCGCGCACGATCAGGACGTCATACCCCGCGCCGGTCAGGTGCACATGCGGAGGTCCGTGGTCTCGCTCGCGCACCTCGCGTCGCCACCTGCTCCGGAGTCGGCGCGCCGTGGACGCCCGGGTCCAGTTCGGGAGACGCCTCCCAGACCCAAGGCTCCGGTCCCTCCCGGTCTTTCCCGGTCCTTCCCGGTCTTTCCCGGTCCTTCCCGGCGGTCCGGGCGGCGGCGAGCGTGCCGGAGCTTGCCCCCCTGTCGGCGGCGGCGGCACGCTCACAGCATGCAGTCGACGGACCACCCTGACACCATGTCCGCCATTCGGCGACGCTTCGCGCAGGCGCTCGAGTTCCACGAGGTCTGCGTCGCGATGGTCCGACAGCGCCTGCGGCGACTGCACCCGGACGCCTCGGACCTCGACATCGAGGCTGGCGTTCGAGCCTGGCTCCAGGAGCGCCCGGGCGCTGAGCTCGGAGATGGCCCAGGCCGCCCTGTGGCATGGCCACGCCCGCCCCTGTGACCCCGCTCAGCACAGACATCGCCCGGACCTTGGCTGACCTCGCCGCGGAGGGCGTCGCCTGCGCGCTTGTCGGCGGTCTGGCGGTCAGCGCATGGGTCGACCCGCGAACGACGCGCGACATCGACCTCGCGGTCGCGGTGCGCGAGGACGGCATGCGGAGCAGCTGGTGCGAAGCCCGTGCGCTCGAGGCTACCGTGTTCGCGCCCTCATCGAGCAGGAGGCGGTCGGACGCATCTCGGCTGCGCGGCTCGTCCGCGAGGAGGGGGCCGTTGTCCTCGATTTGCTCTCCGCGTCGTCAGGCGTCGAGCCCGAGCTCGTCGCAGCCGCCGAACATTCCGAGATCCTTCCAGGTTTGATGGTCCCGCTCACGACGATTGGTCATCTGATGGTGCTCAAACTACTCGCGCGCGACGATCGCTCCAGACCTCAAGACGCCGACGATCTCCGACGCATGCTCGCGGTCGCCTCCGACGCGGAAATGGCACGCTGCGTCGAAGCGCTCACCCTCATCACTGGGCGCGGCTTCCATCGGGGGCGCGATCTCGTGGGTGCGTGGCGAGCGTTGCTGGAGGACGAGGCGAACCGCGGCTGACAGCCCGAACCGGCTCGATGCGATATTGTTTTCTGTTTTGGCAAACCTTTGAACCCGTTTTTAGCTGTTGCGAAAGCCTCTCACGGGCACCTCCCGGGGCAGCTCTCGCGCCTCGATACGCCCCGGTCGCTCGCGGAGAACGCTGCGGCGTCGCTGCTTTCGCACGGCTCCCCGCTGACGGAGGACGCCGAGCGGCTGCTCGATCCCTTCGTCGTCGAGGGCCTCGTGCACGACGCGATCCTCGAGGCCATCGCCTCGGGGCAGACGACGGGGGACAGGGATCACGAAGCGGGTCGGAATGACCTCCGAGGCCATCCTCGGGCCGCTCCGGTGGCTTGAGGACATGGCGCTCGTGCGCCGTGTGGTCCCGGTCACGGAGGCATACCCCGAGCGCAGCAAGACGGCGCGTTACCGGCTGACGGATCCGTACCTGCAGCTCTGGTACAGGCGCCTCGCCCAGCACCTCAGGACGGGGCCATCGGCCGGGTGCCTCCGCGAGTGCTCCATGAGGCAGCGCTCGCCCCACACCTCGATGACCACATGGGCTGGGTCTTCGGGGACCTCTGCCGGGCCCAGGTCGCGAGCGAGCGTCTGCCGGGCTTCGTGCCGCTTCGGCTGGGTGCGTACTTCACGCACGACCACGCCGTGCAGGTCGACCTCGTCGCGACCGCCCCGTCCGAGCGGCTCTTGGTCGGCGAATGCAAGTGGGCCCGGGTGGCAGGGGCCACGCTCGCGAAGCTGAGGGCCGACGCCGCGCTGCTGCAGGCCGAGCTCGGCACGCGTGGCGCGCCGCTGCTGGTGCTCTGCGCGGGCTTTGGCGAGACGGACGCGACGGTCGATGCGGCCTGCGCGGCGGGTGACGTGCGCGTCGTCACCGGCGAGGCCATCGCGCGCGGCGAGCCGTCCTGACCGGTCTGCGAACCGTGTCAGACGTATTCGGTGTCGTCAGACCAGGCGAGGTCGCGGAGGCCCGGGCCCTCGGGGCGAAACGCGGAGGCGTCTGGCGGGTCGGCGTCGGGGGCCTGCTTCTTGCCGGGCCAGGCGCGCTGGAGCTCCCAGGCGGTCCGAGGGAGGTCGAGGGCGAGGCCTCGGACAGCGTCACGGCCGGTAGCCTCGAAGCTGCCCTGGATCCACTCGACGCCGACGGGCTCTGCGCTGTGGGCGAAGAAGAGCGTGTTCAGGATGAGGTCGAAGCGGTGCGCGACGCCCTCGACGACGTGCCAAAGCTCTGTGTAGCGCGGGAGGTCGAAGTAGCGCTTCGGGAGGCGTTCGGGGGCAGTGCGCCGGCCAGAGCCGAGCTCGATGGCGAGGGCAAGCTGCTGGCGACGCAGCGGCGTCAGGGTGTCTGCAGCGAGTGACGGCGCGACCTGCTGGAAGGCGTAGCGCATGGGCAGCGCAGGATGAATCGTGTCCGCGGGGTACCTCTCGATGGGCAGGGTGACGGCTCGGCGCCAGACGGGCCCTCGCGGGCCTGGTGAACCGACTCAGAGCCGCAGGACGGTGACGGCGCGCCCGGACTCGGTGACGGCCTGCTCGACGCGGCTG
>SYAK01000116.1 GCA_005788935.1 Pseudomonadota bacterium | reverse complement strand
GGGCTCCAGAGGCGGACGCAGACGCCTGGCCCGAGACGCCCTGCGCGGCCAGCCCGTTGGTCGGCGGCGTCCCGGGCGACCGGCAGCAGGCTCAGGTAGCCTCGGCCGGCGCGGTAGATCATGCCGCGGACGAGGCCCGAGTCGATGACGACGCCGACCCCCGGGATGGTGAGCGACGTCTCCGCGACGTTCGTCGCGAGCACGACGCGGCGGCGGGCCCCTGGCGCGCGGCGCGGGTCGAGGATCTCGGCCTGTTCGCGGAGCGCCATCTCCCCGTGCAGCGTGCGGACGTCGACGCGGGCCCCATGTCGGGCGCGGATGGCGTCGGCGGCGCGCGCGATCTCGACCTTGCCCGGCAGGAACACCAGCACGTCGCCCGGGTCGTCGGCGACCGCGTCGAGGGCGGCCAGCAGACGGTCGTCGAGGCCGCGCTGTGTCGGGACGGTCGCGTCCCCGGGCTGCCAGCGGATGGTGATCGGGAAGGTCCGCCCGTGGCCCTCGAGATGGACGCCGCCGATGTGGCGTGCCACGCGATCCGCCTGCAGCGTGGCCGACATCACGACGAGGGCCTGCGTGGCGGCTGCGCCCGACTCGCCGCGCCGCGTCTGGAGCAGGGCGAGCAGGAGATCCGTGTCGAAGGCGCGCTCGTGGAACTCGTCGAGGACCACGGCGGCGAAGGCGTCGACGTCGCCGGTCTGGACCAGGCGCAGCGCGACGCCGGGCGTGACGAAGGTGATGGCCGCGTCGTCCGCGACCTGGTGCTCGTCGCGCACGATCCAGCCGACGTCTGTCCCCGGGCGCACCCCGCGCAGCTCGGCCACGCGGGCCGCAAGCGCGCGACAGGCCACGCGGCGCGGCTCGACGACGAGCACCCGCCCGAGCGCGGTCAGCGTGGCTGGCACACACGTCGACTTGCCGGAGCCGGTCGGGGCCGACACGACGACGGGCTGGCGGCGCGCGGCCTCGAGGACCTGCGGAAGCAGCGGGGAGATCGGCAAGGGCTCGGCGCGGGACATGTCGGGGCACCTAGCCGGGAACGGCGTCGAGCGCCACCGGAAGCGTCGCCACGGACGCGAGGCCGCCGGACGTGCGACTTCCGCGGTGCCGCGATTGCCCCCTTGCGCGCGGCGCGGAACAGGTGTGCCATGTCGCCATGGCGAAGACGACCCGCGCGACCTCCGAGCCTCCTCCGACACCCGCTCCGCGACGGCGGGCGCCTGCGCTCGTGGCTCGCCCAGTCGATACCTGCGCGGACGAGGCGGTCGATGCCGACGCGTCGGCGGAGGCCGTCCTCGAGGGGCCCGCCGAGGACATGATTCGGGTCCGCCGCATGCATCGGCGTGACCTGAAACGCGTATGGGAGTTCCTGAAACGTGTTTTTCGGGACGTCAACCAGAAGACCGTCGAGATCCAGCGCGCCCGCTCGAGACGGCGCTTCGAGGAGATCTACGACAACGAGGGCATTGACCAGCTCGTCTTCGAGGTCGACGGCCGCATCGTGGGCTATGCCGAGTCCACCTTCGAGGTCTCCGGGGCCGACAACTGGATCAACTGGCGCTGGTTCGAGTCGCGCGACATGCGCCCGCTCTTCGTCGAGGAGCTGGCGGTCGACCCCGACTACCAGGGCCGCGGTGTCGGCGGCTTCATGCTCGAACAGTTGCGCCACATCGCATCCCTCCGCGGCTGCACCCACCTCGTGCTCGAAGTGGCCGAAAACAACGAGGCCGCGCTGCGTTTTTACCGCAAGCGTCACTTCCAGAAGATCGACGCGGCCATCTTCCTGGCGCAGAAGATCGAGCGCCTCCCTGAGCTCCTCGCGCCCCGCGCCCTGAATCGACCGCCCCAGCGCGCGCGCCCCACTGCCCGCAAGCCGCGCAAGCCGCCAGCTCCCGAGGTTTGAAAGCCGTCTCACGTCCGCGCCGCGCTCCGACAGCGCCTCCGGGCTGGCCGGTCGCGTCGCATCGGGCGTCGTGCTTCGGCGACACGGGGTCCGCGCGCGTCCCTGAGGTCCGCCATGACCGGGAAAGCGCTTGCCACCCGGCGCGAACTTCGCGCAGCCTGAGGCCACCACGCGCCCAGGAGCCGCCCGATGTCCAGCCAGACGACCCCCGCCTACGACGCGCTCACCCGCCACTTCGCCCGCATGTCCTCGCTCCGCGGGGCGCAGGCCATGCTCGGGTGGGACATGCAGACGATGATGCCGAAGGGCGGCGCAGAGTCGCGCGGCCAGCAGCTCGCGACCCTCGAGGGGCTGTCGCACGAGCTGATGACCGATCCACGCGTCGGTGGCTGGCTCGACGCAGCCGAGGCTGACGTCGCGACCCTCGGCCCGTGGGAGGCCGCCAACGTGCGCGAGATGCGCCGGGCGTGGCGACACGCGACCGCGGTGGAGGGCAGGCTCGTCGAGGCGCTTGCCATCGCGGGGGCCCGCTGCACGGCGGCCTGGCGCGAGGCACGCCCGAAGAACGACTTCGCGAGCTATGCCCCGCTGCAGACCGAGGTGATGGCCCTCGTCCGCGAGGTGGCCGCTCAGAAGGCCGCGGCCTTCGGGGTGACGCCCTATGACGCGCTCGTGGACCAGTACGAGCCGGGGATGACGGCCGCCCGCATCGACGACATCTTCGCCCCCCTGCGCGCGCGTCTGCCCGGCCTCATCGCCGAGGCCCTCGAGCGTCAGGGCGCGCCCGCGGCCCCCGACACCGGCACCTTTCCGATGGCCGCCCAAAAGGCCCTCGGCCTGCGGGTCATGGAGGCCCTCGGCTTCGATTTCGCCCACGGCCGCCTCG
>SYAK01000011.1 GCA_005788935.1 Pseudomonadota bacterium | reverse complement strand
TCGTCGAGGGACTTCGGGGCGACCTTCTGGCGCGGCGCTGAGTAGTAGCTGATGGCCTGATAGTCGATTTGCGTGTAGGCGACGTGGGCCCAAGTCGGCTCGGCCATCGCCTGCCAGGCACGAAAGGCTTTCAAGCGATACGCGAGCAGCCACTCGGGTTCGTCCTTGCGGGCCGAGATGGCGCGGACGACGCCCTCGTCGAGGCCTGGCGGCAGCGAGTCGGACGCGATGACGGTCTCGAAGCCCGCCTCGTAGCCGCGGCCAAGCCGCTCGTGAACCGTGTCCATGCCGGTCGCTGACTCGCTCATGCCTGCCTCCGACTTGAATCGGACCGATTGAGTCCGATTTGCGGCGCACCTTGCGCACGCAGCCCCGCTGCCGTCAAGACCGAAGCACCAGCCCTCGGCCCGCCATGGGGATCGCACCGAAACAGACACCCGCAGTGACGATTCCATGACGGAATTGGCGTGCTGGACGGCCCGGGGGCTTGAATCGAAGGTGCTCGGCCCGTAGCGTGATGGAATCACGCCTGACCCCCGGACCCGGAGCCGCCCATGCGCCTCGCCCTCCACCATCTGCTGCCGCTGACCGCCCTCGCCCCGCTCGCACCTGGCCTCGTCGCCTGCGGCAAGGGCCCGAACGTCGGCGAGCGGAGCTTCCTCCAGTTCGCCCACGGGCTGCCCGAGGCGCCGCGTCCGCTCGCCCTGCGCGCAGATGCCCCGCCCGCGGTGATCGGGGCCGGGCTCGTCGTGCGCGGCGACGACCTCGTGGCCGCCGACAGCATCAACGGGACCCTCGTGGTGCTGGGCCGGGACGATCTCGCGCTGCGGCGAACGGTGACCCTCGGCGGGCGCCCCGAGGCGATCGCTGTCCTGCCCGACGGCGGCCTGTGGGTGAGCCTGCGGGCTGCGACAGCGGCCAATGCGCGCGGGGGCGAGGTCGTGCGGCTCGACGCGCAGCTCGCCGTCGTGGAGCGGGTGGCGCTCGGTCGCGACGTCCACGGGCTCGCGCTGTCGCCTTCGGGGACGACGCTGTTCGCGACGCTGCCGTTCGAGGGCGACGTCGTGACGCTGCGCGAGGCCGAGGGCGCCTGGGAGGAGGTCGCCCGGACCCGCGTCGGCGTGCTGCCGCGTGGCCTCGCGTGGGCGAGCGCTGGCAACACGGGCACGCTCGTCGTGGCGTTGCAGCACGGGCAGGTCGTGCGCGTGCCGCTCGGCGAGGACGGGTTGCCGTCCGCGGTCGAGTCCCCCGTCACGGCGGCCCTGCGCGTCGCGAACCCGACCGAGTTCCGGACGCCAGACGGCGCGCTGCGGCCCTTCAAGCTGCGGCCCACCCAACCGACGCGAGCCATCGCGATGGCCATGAACCCCGAGAGCGGTCAGGTCTATGTCGCCCACGTCCTGGCCGCGCACGGCGACCCGGCGAGCCTCGTCAGCGCGACAGCCGTCGTCGGCAACACCCCCGCCGAGGCCCCTCCGGCCACGGGTGGATATGGCAGCAGCGACGACGCGAGCAGTCTCGACGCGGCTGGCTCGCGGGCCTTCGCGCTGCCCTCGCGCCCGCTCGAGGCGACCGTGTCGGTCGTCGACCCGGCCTCGGGTCAGGTGGCGCTTCCCGAGGACGCGCTCGCCGTGCGCGATCCCGGGACGGGACGCCCGATGTCGCACCTCGTCGACCAGCCGTCGGCGCTCGCCCACCACCCTTCCCACAGCCTGCTGCTGATGGCGGGCGAGGGCTCGGACAACGTCCTCGTCCTCTCGACCGCCGAGGGAGACCCGATGCGGTCGCCCGTCGCGGTCATCGACGTCGGGGCCGCCCCGCGGGCCATCGCCATCGCCCCCGACGGCGGCACGGCCTATGTCCTGAGCGGCCATGACTTCGCGGTCTCCGCGCTGGATCTGCGCCCCCTGCTCGCGATGCAGACGACCGCGCAGAGAGAGGTCGTACCGAAGGCCAAGAGCGACGCGCCCGCCGTGGCGATGGCCATGCCAGCCCCCGCGCCCGATGAAGGCAACGCCGGCCCGGCCGTGGTGCAGGACCTCACCCCGGGGTCGCCGCGCGTCGAGCCGGTCCACCTCGCGGCGACGCGGCGCGAGATCTTCGGCTTCGACCCGCGCACCCCCGAGGTCGCGCGCGGGGCCCGCCTCTTCACCGCGGCCAACAACACGGCCGTGAGCCATGCCGGGCAGTTCGCGTGTGCGAGCTGCCACTACGAGGGGCTCGAGGACGGCGTCGTGTGGGTGACGCCCGACGGTGTCCGGCAGACCATCGCGCTCGCGGGGCGGCTCGCGGGCACGGGCCCGTTCAACTGGAACGGCTCCGAGGACGCCCTCGGCGCGAACATGGACAAGACGATCGCGCGGATGGGCGGCGAGGGCCTGATGGACGCAGAGCTGCGCGATCTCGAGGCCTTCCTGCTGCATGGCCTGACGCCGCTGCCGGCCCTGCGTGACAGCGGCCTGACGCCGCAGGAGCAGCTTGGCCAGGCCCTCTTCGAGGACCCGGACGTCGGCTGCGCGAGCTGCCACCAGACCGCGTCGGCCTTCACCGACGGGCGGGCCCACGACGTCGGGACGCTGAATGACTTCGAGCTGAAGGCCTGGCAGGAGCGCGCCTTCAGCGACCCGGGCCTGCCCCGGCCGCGCTTGAACACGCCGTCCCTGACCGGGCTCGCGTGGACAGCCCCGTACCTGCACGACGGGAGTGCGGCGACGCTCGGGGAGATGTTCGTGCGGACCGGCGACCAGATGGGCCGGACCTCGCAGCTGACACCCGAGGAGCGCGACGCGCTCGTCGCCTACCTGCTGACGCTCTGACCCGGGGCCGCGTCCGCCTGTGGCAGCCAAGTCACGACCGACCTGCGAGCGCCTTCGCCGCTCAGCCCGCCAGCGGTGCGGTGCAGCGCGGTGATCAGCGCTTGGCAAGCGCGCGGCCTCGGAGGTGTGATCCGAGCCTCGGCCCGAGGCGCGGCGCGGACCCGACGAGCCGCCCGACGTCGGAGGTCGCCCTGAGGTCGATCCGACCCTCCCCCGCCGAGGACGCGCAGCTCGCGCGCGGCGGGCGCACCGTCGACGTGGACCTCGCCCGAGGCGCTCGCATCTCATGAAGTCCTCGGCGCCTGGTTCCACCGGGCGCCGCGCGAACACGCTACGAATGCCGTGGCGAGCGCGCCAATCCGTAAGCTCCCCATGCGGCCGCCAGAGCGCCTCGCCCACGCTATCCTGGGTGCCCTGGAGGGACCACGCCGCGACCAACCCACACGGCACGAGCGCCCATCGGGTCAGGCCTGCCGGCGGTCATCGGCTGCCGCAGTCGCCGTTGTCGAAGTCGCAGGCCTCGACGTTGCAGACCGAGTCGCACATGCCATCGCGAGGCCCGATTGGCAGATAGCCGGGGGGGTGCCGCCGGACCCCGTGCCGGCCTGACCGTTGGCGTCAACCTGTCCCGGCATCGCATGCCATGACATGGAGCGGTCGCAGGTGGGCGGCGAGGGGATGGACGGTTCGCATCGCTCACCTCTGATTATCTTGGAAGACAGGGGCAGAGCAGCCGTCTCATGCGAGGACCTGGGAGAGTCCGAGAGCCAAGACATGCATTTTTAAAACTTTCTTGGGCAATCCGATACTTGCGCGAACAGGAACAAGCCTCTGGCTCGGCTATTAACTTGCACTTTGGAATTGACTGTCCTCGGCGACTGACTTTAGGGTGTCGATGCCAAGCCTGAAGGTCTCAGACTGGCCCTGGAACCCTTTTCTCCCTCCGTTACGCAAGGAGTGTCATGCGCAAGCTTCTCTCTCTCGTCGTCGCTCTCGGTGCTGTCGTGGGCACGTTCGCAGCTTCGAATGCGCACGCGGCCGGCTCTGGTGCAGCGGGCTGTGGTCTCGGCTCCATCATCATCGGCTCGAAGCCCGGCTTCATGCAGGTCTTCGCAGCTACTACCAACGGCACCTTCGCCTCGCAGACCTTCGGCATCACGTTCGGGACCTCGAACTGCGGTGATGGGGCTGTCGCGGCAGGCCCCAAGGTCTTCATCGAGGCCAACAAGGAGGCGCTCGCCAAGGACATGTCGCGCGGCTCGGGCGAGACCATCCAGAACCTGAGCGCGGTCGCGGGCTGCAAGGACAGCGCGCAGGTCGGCACGCACCTGCAGCGGAACTTCCAGGCGATCGCGCCGAGCATGCAGACCCCCTCGTTCAGCGAGACGGTGATGCAGTCGCTGCGCAGCGACAAGTCGCTCGCATGCGGCAAGCTCGGTTGATGTCGTTCGCTGCAAGCTGACGACAGGAGCGTTCCCCCATCGACTCCGCGCTGGTGTCTCCATATCCGTGCTTGCAGGCATGCACGCGGCGATGGGGGCGTCAGCGCGGACGTCGTTTTGCCATGTTTGCCATGACGAGGTTGGCCTTGCCGCCCACGCCTGACAGATGGCTCGAAGTGCCGAGACGGTGGATGCCGAAGCTGCGGATGTGGATAGCTTTCGTGACGCTCCTGTCGTGCGGGATGGCGCCCTTCCGGACCTGTCCAGCCCGTGCGGACGAATCTCCGCCGAGCCCGCCTCCGCGCGTCGACCCCGCGAATTCCCCGGATAGGGCCGCCTATCGCGACGCCCTGTTACGCCGCGCACGCGAACTGAAGCTGCACACGTCGCGCGGCTGGCTCGCCTTGCTGCACGCGCGAGCAGGCCTCTTCGGTGGCCCTGTCAGCGAGCTGGAGGGGCGCGACTTCTTTCTGGCTGCCGATGGAGAACGTAATCCTGAAGCAGAGTTGCACGCGACCGTGACAGCGTGGTTCCTGCCGGTACCCGAGGCGCCCGCAGCGCCCGAGGCGCCCGCAGCGCCCGAGGCGCCCGCAGCGCCCGAGGCGCCCGCCGCACGCGAGGCCATGGATGAAGATGGCCGCTACATCGCCACCGCGCAGCACGCGATATGCCGATTCCCGGCGCGATTTCTGTGGCTTGCGGGACAACTGCAGCTGGACGCCTCGCAGGTCCCCGAGGTGTCGTGCCCGGGGCTGCAGCGGTTCCTGGAGCGGGTGCAGGCACGATCCGCGACGCTGGTGTTCTCGGGATATCACATGGCGGCGCCGGCGTCGGCCTTCGGTCACGTATTCCTGCGCCTCAACCGCGGAATCGAGTCTGGTGAGGGGCGTTCACTCGAGCTCCTCGATCATGCGGTCGACTATTCGGCCGATGCTGGCGACGGGCAGGGCGTGTCCTACGCCCTCAAGGGTCTGCTCGGGCTCTATCCCGGCACCTACCACACCATGCCGTATTACTACAAGGTTCGTGAATACAATGACTTCGAGTCGCGTGACCTGTGGGAGTACGACCTCGCGCTGCCTCCCGAACAGATGGGGTTGCTGCTGACCCACCTGTGGGAGGTTGGCTGGGCCTCGGCCCCCTACTACTACCTCGGCGGCAACTGCGCCTACCACGTCCTGACCCTGCTCGACGCGATCGACCCGCAGCGGGAGGCCTCGCAGGGCCTCGGGTGGCCTGTTCTGCCCGTCAACGCGGTGAAGCGCATCCACGGGTTGCCCGGTCTGGTCCGGCAGGTGCGCTTCCGCCCGTCGATTCGTCGGCAGTTTCGACTGCGTGTCGCAGACATGGACGCCGAGGAGCGATCGCGTGTCGCCGCCCTGATCGACAAGCCCGAGGCGAATCTGGCGGACCTCGCCCAGCCTCGGCAGGTCGCGGTTCTCGACGCTGCGGCCGACCTGGTCGACCTGCGCTTCGCGCGCGATCTCCTGGCCGAGCCACAGGGGCGCTATGGCCAGTTGCGACGCACACTGCTCGAGCGGCGGGCGCAGATCCCAGTCCCTTCCCCCGACCTGAGGCACGAGGTACCCGTCGACGAGCGGCCAGATCGTGGCCATGAGACAGGGCGCGTCGGCGTCGGCGGCGTCTGGCGCTCGGGCCCTGTGGTCGGTGATGCAGACGGCTCGGAATCCGGGACGCAACAACTCGGCGCAACACTTGACTTTCGCCTGTCGATGCACGACCTCGTCGACCCGCCCGCGGGATATCCGCAGCTTGGCCAGCTCGAGTTCCTGTCCCTCCGTGGCACTTGGCTGTCGAAGCCACAGCGCTGGCGGCTCGACCGCGCTGACCTCGTACACGCGGCGTCGCTGCAGCCTCTCGACCGTTTCACGCCACGAGCGTCGTGGGCCGTGCGCCTTGGCGTCGATCAGCGCCAGGACAAGGCCTGCCCGGATTGCACGCTGGCGACGGCACAGGTCTCGGGGGGTGTCACCGTGGCGACCGAGGCGCGCGAGCTCAGCGCCTTCGCGATGGCGGACGTGCAGCTGCAGGCGGGCCCCGGGGCCGCTGCCCTGTGGCCGTACATTCCGCTCGGTGTGGGGGTTGGCCCGCTGCTGGGGGTCCGCTGGCAGCTGGGGCGCGACCTCGTGGTGATGACGACCGCGGCTATGCGCTACCAGGTCAACGCGTCGCGCGGCTGGGTCCTTGACTGGCGAGGGCGTGCTCGCTGGCTGCTGACGGAGGGGCTGGCCCTCGGAGCCGAGGTGCGCGGCGGTGAGACCTGGCTGCAGGCCGAAGGCCTCGCCTACTGGTACTTCTGACAGCCTGCGGCATCGCTGTCAGTCATGCTCGCGCGGGCACCGCCGACAAGGGCGATGGCCGAGCGCGACCCGTGCGCGCGTCTCAGGGTCTCTCCGCGGCCTTCATCGCCGGAACAGCGGTCGCGCACAGCCCCCCAACCTGATGCGCCGAAAACCCGCCTCGCAGGCCGCTCCGAGCCAATCCCTGGGTTCGGGGTACACCCGCCGCACCGGGCCCCCCGAGCCAATCCCGGGGTTGGCGGGAAACCCGCCTCGCGGGCCGCTCCGAGCCAATCCCTGGGTTCCGCTCCGAGCCAATCCCTGGGTTCGGGGTACACCCGCCACATCGGGCCCCCCGAGCCAATCCCGGGGTTGGCGGTAAACCGGCCTCGCAGGCCGCTCCGAGCCAGTCCCTGGGTTAGAGACGGTGGTGCGC
>SYAK01000115.1 GCA_005788935.1 Pseudomonadota bacterium | reverse complement strand
GGACCCGGTTCGGGGGCTCGGGGCGCGGGCGCTCGGCTCACGGGCCCAGGCGCTGGCGGGGGCGGAGGCGGAGGGCGGAGGGCGGGACGTGGGGCCTCGGCTGGAGCGGGGCTGGCCGCCGGAGTCACTGGCCACTCGCGGACGCCGGTCGCGGCGGCCCATTCGAGGTGGGCGCGGAAGGCCCCGACGAGCGCCGCCAACTCGCCGAGGTCGTCTGACAGATCGTCAGACATCGGGGGCCCCCGGGTCCTGCGCGGACGCGTCGTGAACGGCATGCGATGGCGCCGCGAACAGGCCTGGCCAGCGCGAGGCGAGCGCCAGGGCCAGCGCGTCGGCGAAGGCCGCCTTGGGCTGTCGTGGCAACGCCAGCGTCTCGCCAGCGCGCGTCAGGAGCCAGCCCGCGTTGTCGGCGGTTCCGAAGCCGACGCCAGGCGTCCCGACGTTGTTGGCGACGATGAAGTCGAGGTCCTTGGCCGCGAGCTTGCCCGCGGCGTAGGCGAGCACGTCGCGGGTCTCGGCGGCAAAGCCGACGCGGACCACACGGCGGGCGTCGGGCAGGGCCGCGAGGTCGCGCAGGATGTCGGCGGTCGGTGCGAGCGCGATGACGGGCCCCCCCGCGCGTGTCGCGAGCTCGGTCTTCTTCAGCTTGTCGGCAGACACCTCGGCGGGGCGCCAGTCCGCGACCGCGGCGGTCATGACGAGGCCGTCGAGGTGCGGCCACAAGTCCAGGATCGCCGCACGCATCGCGGCCGCCGTCGTGACGTCGACGCGCGCGCGGACGGTTACGGGGGTCCGCAGCGCGACGGGCCCCGCGACGAGCGTCACATCAGCCCCGAGCTGTGCGAGGGCGCGGGCGAGCTCGACGCCCATCATGCCAGTCGCGTGGTTCTCGATGTAGCGGACGGGGTCGATCGGCTCGCGCGTCGGGCCCGCGCTGACAGCGAGCCGAAGACCCGTGAGGGGCCTCGGGGAGATCACCCGGGCGGCCGCCTCGATGATGGCTGGTGGGTCGGGCAGGCGGCCAGGGCCAGTGACGCCGCACGCGAGCAGCCCTGGCTCGGGCGGCAGGGTGTGGTAACGCGACAGGGTGAGCAGCGCCGCCAGATTGGCGGCGACGAGCGGGTTCTCGAGCATCTCCGTATTCATCGACGGACACAGCAGGACGGGGGTCTTCGCGGCCATGACCGCGGTCGTCAGCAGGTCGTCGGCGAGCCCGTGGCGGATGCGACCGATGAGATCCGCGCTCGCGGGGGCGAGGATGACGAGATCGGCGTCCCGGACCCGCTCGGTGTGCGCGATGCGTCGCGCGTCGCCGTCCTGGGCGGTCTCCCACAGCGAGAGGCCGACGGGATGACCGCTCGTGACCTCGAGGGCGAGGGGCGTGACGAAGCGCGTGGCGGCCTCGGTCATCAGGACGTGGACGTCCGCGCCAGCCTCTCGCAGGCGGCGGACGAGGTCGGGGCTCTTGTAGGCGGCGATCCCGCCCGAGACCCCGAGGACGACGCGTTTGCCGGCGAGGAGACCCATGGGCTGGTTCTAGACGGTCGGGGCGAACGCCACAAGGCCCGCGCGCGGTGTTCGACGGAAGCGGGGGCAGAAGATGTCCGCGGTGCCAACTGATGCGGCGCGGCGGGCCGATGTCGCATTTTTGGCTTGAACGACGCAGCCAGTTGTGGTTGCTTTCCCCCCCGTCGCTGGAATAGCTCAGTCGGTAGAGCAGCTGATTCGTAATCAGCAGGTCGTCGGTTCAAGTCCGATTTCCAGCTCCAGGCTCAGGGCCCCGAGGTCAAACGACCCGGGGCCTTTCGCTTTTGAGCTCCACACCGCCATGACGCGACCTGGCCCGCCTCCGCCTCCGCCCGAAGATCTGCCCGCGCTGATGGGGCGCGCGCGCGTGCTGACGGGGCGGACCGTCGCCGAGGTGGCGGCGCGTGCGGGGTTCCTGACGCCGCGCGACCTGGCCGGACACAAGGGCTTCATCGGACAGCTCGTCGAGCGCGCCCTCGGGGCGGAAGGCGGCAGTGAGGCCCGTCCGGACTTCCCGCAGCTGGGAATCGAGCTCAAGACGCTGCCAGTGCGCGCCGACGGGACGCCGTGCGAGTCGACGTTCGTCAGCAAGGCGGTGATTGACGGCACGGAGCCGTTCGCCTTCCGTGAGACCGCCCTGTGGGCGAAGCTCGCGCGGGTGCTCTTTGTGCCAGTCGAAGGGGCGCGCGACCTCGCGGTCGGGACGCGCCGATTCGGGATGCCGTTCCTATGGGAACCCAGCCCGGACGACGAGGCGGCCCTCGAGGCGGACTGGCGGGCGATCGCGGGACGGATCCGGGAAGGTGAGCTCGAGACCGTAACCGCGCGCGAGGGGGTCATCCTGCAGCTGCGCCCGAAGGCGCTCGACGCGTCCGATCGGAGTCCGGGGGTCGGCGACGGCGGCTGGCTCGTGCCCATGCAGCCGCGCGGCTGGTACCTCCGACGGACCTTCACGGCGTCGCTCGTGGCGCGGGCCTTCGGTCGTTGAGACAGGGGCGCCTCTGGCGGGCAGACAGGCGATTTTTCTCTGCAAGGTCTCGACGCGGTCAGGCGCGTGACTAAACTCGTCGACCGATGCAACGCGAGACGTTCACCCCACCCGACCTCACCGACGCGATGCTCGCGCGGATGCCGCTCTTCCCGCTGCCGCGCACCGTACTGTTCCCGCACGCCGTGCTGCCGCTCCACTTCTTCGAGCCGCGCTACCGGGCGCTCGCCGAGCACTGCGTCGAGGGGCCGCGCGTGATGGCGCTCGGGACCCTCGCCGAGGGCGCCGACAGCGAGGGCGCAGAGGGCGAGCCCGCCGAGGCCCTTGATGACGCCCCCTCCCCGATCCATCGCGTCGTCACGATCGGGGCGGTCGCGGCCCACCGCCGGCTGCCAGACGGACGTTGGGACATCGCGCTGCGCGGGCTGTGCCGTGCCGAGGTAGTCGCCGAAGCCTCGTCGGGCGAGCCGTTTCGCCTGCTGCAGGTGCGGCGGCTGCGCGAACGCGAGCGGGCCGACGACACCCGCCTCGCCTTCGAGCTGCGCAGCGCCGCCGTCCAGCTCGCGAACCTCGTGCCCGCGCTGTGGGCGCAGCTGAACCCGCAGCTGCTCGAAGCGCGGGGCCCGTCCGCGCTCGCGGACATGATGGCCGCGCTGTTCATCGACGACGCCGCGGCGCGGCGGGCCCTCATCGACGAGACGCGCGTCGGGGCGCGGCTCGAACGCGTGACCGAGGCGATCGCGGGGCACCTGCTCG
>SYAK01000114.1 GCA_005788935.1 Pseudomonadota bacterium | reverse complement strand
TTGGGCCCGCGCGATGGCGGTGTCGAGTGCGGCGGCGGCTCCCTTGTCACGCCCCGCCGCGACGAGCACCCGCCCAAGCGCCGGGTGGGCGCGAGAGCCACCGCGGCTCTGTCGGTCGGCGCCCGCCACGGCCTGCTCGGCGAAGGCCACGGCCGTCTCGAAGCGGCGCTGATCGGCCGCCACGCGGGCGCGCCAGGCGAGGACCTCGGGGAGTCGGCTCGGCTCCGAGACCTCGGCCCGCGCCTGCGCCTCGGTGAGCGCCGCGTCCGCCTCGGCGTGGCGTCCGAGCAGCGACAACGTCATGCCGCGCGCGAGGGGGATCATCAGCCTGAAGGCGGCCTCGGTCTTCGCGTGGGGCCGGCTTGCGACCTGCTCGAGGGCCGCGAAGGCGTCATCGAGCGCCCGCAGCGTCACGAGGACGGTCGCGCGGTTGAAGCGCAGGGCGGCCTGGCTCCGCGGGTCGTGGAGGCGGTCGACGAGCGCGAGGGCCGCGTCGAGGTCCGCGAGGAAGCCCTGCGCGTCGCCGTAGGCGCCCTTGATGCGCCCGAGGCTCGCGAGGGCCCACACGATGCCATGGTCGTCCCCTGACTCGCGCGCGAGGGCGAGGGAGGCCTCTGCGAGCCTCCGGGCTTCCGCGAGCTGGCCGGTGTCATGCAGGGCCCACGACAGCTGCTGCAGCGTCGAGATCTCCCACGCCCGGTAGCCCGAGGACCTGGCGAGTGCCAGCGCCTCCCGCCGCGTCACCGTCTCGCCCTCGAGGTCGCCGAGCGTCTGCATGAGCGCCGCCTCCGCGTCGAGCAGCTCGAGCTTCCGGGTCAGGTCGCCGCTTGTCGCCGCGATCTCCTTTGCGTCCGCGAGTCGCGTCGTCGCGGCGGCGAGCGCCCCTTCCTGGAGGTCGAGCCTGAACAGGCCGACGAGGACGTCGATCGCGAGCGCTGGCTCGGCCATGCGGTCGCGCGGACCGAGCGCCGTGTAGGTCGACCGCGCCCCCGCGAGGTCGCCCGCGTCGGCGAGGATCCGCGCCTTCCAGAGGCGGAGGCGGGCCATGTCCTGCGCGCTCGAGGTCTTCGCGAGGCACGTGATGGCCTCGCCGAGCCGCGCCTCGGCCGCCTTCGGATCGCCGCGCTCGAGGGCGAGCCCGGTCAGCTTCTCGAGCGCGAACGCCTCCCCGACGACGTCCTTCCGCGCGCGGGCGAGCTGGCGGGCCGCCTCGAACTCCGTCCGGGCCGCGTCGAACTGTTTGCGCGTGCGCAGCATCGCTCCGAGCTCGAGCCGAGTCTCGGCCTCCTTGGCTGGATCCCTGAGCTCGCGCCAGGTCGCGATGGCGCGGGCGAAGGTCTCGCCCGCCTCGCCGTGGCTGCCGCGCGCGACGAAGATCTGGGCGCGCTGGACCTGCTGCCAGGCGACGGCCTGGCGCTCGGTCGCGGGGTCGCGCAGCGCGAGGGCCTCGTCATGGGCCGCGAGCGCCTCGTCAAGACGCCCGAGCTGGCGCAGCGCCTGGCCCTCCGCCGCCTTCGACCGCGCGGCCTCGGGCCTGTGACCTCCGCGCAGCGCGTGGCCGGCCGCCTTCGCATAGTACGCAATGCATTCCGCATAACGACCCCGATCATAGAGCATGTCCCCGATGGCGTCGGCCGCGCGGGCCTGTTGGGCCCGGTCCTCGAGCACCGCCGCGAGCCGCTCGGCCTCGGCATGGCGTGCGGTCGCCTTGTCGAGCTCACCCGCCTTGTCGGCCGCGAGCCCCACGCGCGTCAGGAGCGCAATCTCCTGCCGCCTTGCCTCGCCGAAGCCCGCCGCGGCGAAGCGCCCGACGAGTGGCTCGAGCAGCGCCATGACCTCGCGGTGCTGACCGCGCCGCGCGAGCACCTCGGCCGACAGCCGCGCGAGAAAGAGGTCCCGCAGCCGCATGGCGTCACGCGTGTTCGGGGCCTTCAGGCGCGGGGTCAGGTCGCGGATCTTTGCGCGGACCCGCAGAGCCTCCCGCAGGGCCTCGTCGTCGCGCCCGAGCAGCACGAGCTGGTTGACGGCGTTGTTCTCCGAGATGATGGCCTCGTGCAGCGCGTCGTCGGTGCCGACCGCCTCGAAGCGGGCGGCGGCCTCGAGGTAGCGGTCTCGCGCCTGTCCCGCCGCCCGGGGGTCGAGCTGCAGCGCCTCCGCGAGGGCTCGGGCGACCTCGGCCTCGACCCGCGGCGGCATCATCCGGGGTCGGGCTCCCCAGATTCCCGCGATCCGCGCCAGCGTCCGGGCGACCTTCAGCCCCTCTGCGTGGCGTGCGGCTGGCAGACTGGCGATCCACGCGCGTCGGTCCCTGACGAGGCTCGTCACCTCGGACTCCTCGAGCGCGCGGATCCCCTGCGCGTCCAGGTGGCCCGCGGCGAGGTCCGCGTAGAGGTCCGCGTGCGCGGGCGGGCAGTCGTTGAGCAGCCAGGTCGCGTAGACCTCGCTGATCTTCCAGCCTTTCCCGATGTATTTCCCGGGGTAGTCGAGGACGAAGCGCAGGAAGGGCGCGTAGTCCGACGCGTCGTTTTGGCTCAGGATATGGTCGATGCGGTGGCCCTTCCAGCGCGTCCGCGTCATGAGGCCAGGCAGCGCGTGGGTGTATTCGACCACCTCGCGCCCGGCCTCGACCATGCGCGCGAGGGCGGCGCGCTCGGTGGCGTCGGTGGTGTCCGAGAGCAGGGCCTCGGGCGGGACGATGGGCGCGTGCGCGTTGTCGAGGAAGGTGACACCGAGCAGGCACAACCGGAAGAGCATGCCACGGTAGACGTTGGACGGCACAAGGACGGTGATGTCAGCCTGCGCCCCGACGACGAGGCCGCCCGCGTCGGTCACCGAGTCGGCCTGGACGCGCAGGGTGGCCGAGTCCGCCTCGACCCCGATGACCTCGGCCCGCGCCACGGGGTCATCGATGCCCGAGCCCTCCCGCGGCGCGTAGAGGGTCGCCCGCGCTCCGACCCGAACCCCGTGGCGT
>SYAK01000113.1 GCA_005788935.1 Pseudomonadota bacterium | reverse complement strand
GTCTCCTCGGCGATGACCTGCTGCGTGCGCAGGGCGACCTTCACGGCGGCCTCGGTCGGCAGGGCATAGGTCTCGTCGAGCGAGGTCGTGTGCAGCGACTGGGTTCCGCCAAGCACCGCGGCGAGCGCCTGCATGGCGACGCGGGCCACGTTGTTGAGCGGTTGCTGGGCCGTCAGTGACACGCCCGCGGTCTGGGCATGCGTCCGAAGGCGGCACGACTCGGGCTTCCTTGCGCCGAAGCGGTCGCGCATGACGTTCGCCCAGATGCGGCGCGCGGCCCGGAACTTCGCGATCTCTTCAAAGAAATCGTTGTGGACGTCCCAGAAGAACGACAGGCGGTGCGCGAAGGCGTCGACGTCGAGGCCTCGCTCGACAGCGGCTTGCACGTATCCGATGCCGTCGGCGAGCGTGAAGGCGAGCTCCTGCGCGGCTGTCGCCCCGGCCTCGCGGATGTGATAGCCGCTGATCGAGATCGGGTGCCATCGCTCGGCGTGGCCTGCGCAAAAGACGACCATGTCCGTCACGATGCGCATCGACGGGCGCGGCGGGCAGATCCACTCCTTCTGGGCGATGAACTCCTTCAGGATGTCTGTCTGGATGGTCCCGCCGAGGGCGTGCAGCGGGATCCCGCGCTCATCGGCGATGGCGAAGTACATCGCGAGGGCCACGATGGCGGGCCCGTTGATGGTCATCGAGGTGGTCACCTGATCGAGCGGGATGCCGTCGAAGAGGCGCCGCATGTCATCGAGGGTCGAGACCGAGACGCCCTCGCGCCCGACCTCGCCCGCCGACAGCGCGTGATCGGCGTCGTAGCCCATCAGCGTCGGCATGTCGAAGGCGGTCGAGAGCCCGGTCTGACCCTCGGCGAGCAGGAACTTGAAGCGGCGGTTCGTGTCCTCTGGTGTTCCGAAGCCCGCGAACATCCGCATCGTCCAGCGCCGCCCGCGGTACATCGACGGGTACGGCCCCCGCGTGTACGGGAACTCGCCCGGGCGTCCGATGCGGGGCGGGGCTCCCTCGGCGGGCTCGTAGAGCGCCTCGAGCGGCAGGCCGGACATGGTCTGGGACGAGGCTTCGGGCTTCTTCGGTCGGTCGGACATGGCGCGACTCCTTGGCGCATACGGGCGCGGACGGCGCGAGGCTATCACGATCGGCCCGGAATCTGCCTCCGATTTTGGTGGTCGCGTCGACGCCGCGACCAAGGGGACCGAACCCGTTGGCGTGGCGCGCGGCGACTGCCGCTGTGCGGCCTCGCCCTCGCAGCGTGCGACCCCGGGGGGTCAGGTGGAGACCGCGTCGGTCCCCGGGACCGTGGCTTCGACCGCGCTCGCGTTGACGGTCGCCAGCGGGCCGGCTCGCGCCATCGTGCTGCTCGATGAGGGCAAGGTCGTGGCGGGTGGGGGTGCGGCGACTCGCGGCAAGCGCCTGACGGACCTGCCCGCAGCGACCCGCGCGAGCCTCATGTCGCAGGCGCGCACCGCCCTCGAGCGCCGCATGAGCGGCAAGGGCGCCCGGATCGCGCGGCACTACGACAACTTCCCGGTCATCGTCGCCGACGTCGACACCGCCTCCGGGCTCGACGCGATCTGGGCGGACACCGCCGTCAGCTTCGTCGACGAGGAGCGCCGCGTCGCTCCGAACGACGTCGAGAGCTTTGACCCCATGAACCAGCCCGAAGCCGCCGCCGCCGAGCGGACCGGGCAGGGGACCTCGAAGTCCCGCAGACCGGGGCCGCCGATTGCGCGTGGACCCTCGAGTCGAGCGCCGTCTGGCTGACGCCCTCCATGACCGCTGGCACGGGCAGCGCCACCATCGCGTTGACGGCCGCCCCCAACGTCGGGGCCGCGACAGGCCGGACGGCCACCCTCTCGGTCGCTGGAACCGGCGCGCGGGTGGCGGTGTCGGCCACGCAGGCGGGTGACCGGTGGCTCCTGCTGGACAGGTTCTCGTCAACGGCGGCGCGGAGTTCGCACGCACGACAGCGGTCACCCTGGCCGTCACGGCGTCCGACCTGAGCGGCGTCGCGAGCATGTGCGTGACGAACGGCAACAGCCGCACGACCGCTGGCCCGTTCACGTCGACCCGGAGCCACACGCTCGCGACGGGCGATGCCGCAAAGACGGTGACCGGCTGGTTGCGCGACACCCTCGGCAACACGCACACCGCCTCGACGGGCCCGCGCGATGCCATCATCCTCGACGGGACCCCGCTGGCGAGCGGCACCGCGGCCTATGCGATGGGCACTGGCGGCGCGAGGTCCGGCGGAGCGGCTTCAGCGACGCGACCAGAGGCCTCGCGAGCGACCGTGTCGTGCTGCGTGTCGGGGACGACGCCGCCCGCGAACTGCACCACTGGCACCGTCGTCTGCGAGGGCGTCGGCACCGCGGTCGCCGACCTCAACCAGCCCGGCGGGACGTCTGCGCGATCGACACGGCTGGCAACGTCTCCGCCGGAACGAAGTTCTCGGCCACCCCGCGCTGACGCGCCGGCGTGTTCAGGGCTCGGGCGTGAACGCGAACCAGCGCCCCTCGGGGTCGCTGAAGGCGAAGTTGCGCTGTCCGTGGTGGTCACCGACCGGGGTCACCTCGACCCCGCGCTCGGTGAGGCGCGCGTGGGTCGCCTCCAGGTCGGCTGCGTGAAAGCATATCGAGGGCGTCGCGAGGTCGAGCCCGTCGGGGTTGTCCTTCATGAGGCCGAGCGGGACGAGCTCGAAGGCGAATGGCTGGTCCGCGAATCCGACCTGCACGGCTGTGAATTCGCCGGCCGCGGTGCGTCGCTTCTCGACGAGCCCCACCCGCTCGACCCAGAAACGGCGGCACGCCTCGGCGTCCTGAACGTAAAGCACGACGTATCCGACCCGCATGTCTCCTCCGTGGTGTGCGAGCCAGGCCCGCAGCCTCGAGTCTGCCACCAGACACCGGTCGTCGCACGCGACAAGATGGGGCCCGGTCCGTGGGCCCCGCAGGCGACCGTGGCGTGCGATGGGCGAGCGATGGGCGAGCGGCATGCCGGCGCCCTAGGGAGCGGCCGGACGTTTGACGCGGACCCCGCGTCAGAGGACCATGGGGAGGCCTCGCGAAGGGGGGGCGTCATGTCGGAAACGTCGACTTTTCAGGAGAGGCCGCAGGCGCCGCGGTCAGTGACGTCCGAGGCCGCGCCCGCGGTCCAGCGCAGCGCGAGCGTTCGCGGCGAGAATCTTGCCACCGGCGCAGGCCGCCTCGTGCCCGTCCAGCGGCGCGGTGGTGCCGAGGGCGCAGACGACGTCCACGCCGCCGCCGCTCACGGGATCTCCGGGGCTGGCGGTGCCCGGCGAAGCAGGCCCTGTGGATCGACTCCCGCAAGGCGATGATCGACGCGCAGGTGGCGACCTGGGTCGACGGCGCCAGGGCCGCGCTCGACAGGATGGAGGCGAACCCCGCCGACGTCGCGGCCGCGCAGTGGGACGCCACCGCGCCCATCATCCACTTTCCGGCGATGGGCATTGAGGAAGAGACCACGATGAAGACCCTCGAGGAGGTCACCAACGGGGTCATCAAGGTGTTCGACTCGTCCAACGTCTGGAACGGAACGGAGCCGGAGTTTCAGGCGGGCTGGGCCGCCACGGGGGGCGGCCGGGACACATGGCTCGCCGCGTGCAAGGCCGCTGGCAAGCTCGTCTTCGCGCCCGCGGGCGAGGAGAACACGCCGCCGTTCGCTGGCAAGGGCCCCTCGGACGCGTTCAAGCAACCGGTCCGCGGGTTCATCGGCATGGGGACCGACGCGGCCGTCCCGACGAGCTACGCGGCGGCTATCACGCACTTTGCGCTCAACGAGGGCTGGTATCCGTCCAAGGTCATGTTCCTCGGCCACTGCGCCGTCGCGTTCCTGAAGACGCTCGTCGGGAACATCCCGATCGGCAGGCCTTCGATCTTCAGGCTGCTTCAGTTTGACGAGAACACCTACGAGCCGACGGACTGCACCTTCGGCCGCCTCGCCGACCCGGCGGACCCGACGAAGCCTGGCCTCGCGCGAGAGCTGCAAACCGATGGCCTGCCGCAGTCCGAGTTCCTGAGCGGCGGCTCGGTCCTGTCTTGAGGAGGTCGAGATGAGCGAGCGCGAGCGCTGGCTGAACGCCGCCGCCACACGCCTTCCGGGCCCGTGGCGCGAGCCGTGGGAAGAGACGGGCCCATCCGAAGTGCTGGAGGTCGTCAGAGGCGATCCGGCAGCCGCGGCCGAGGTGACGTCGCTCCTCGCGGCGGCCCTGTCGGGCGGCGGGCTCGATGTGGCGAGGCTCGCGACGTACCTCGCGGACGCGCTGCCGCTGCCGCTCGACGCGCCGCTCGCAGGCTATCGCCGCGCGGACCTCAGCGCCTTCGAGCGCTCGAAGCTCGCCTTCCCGCTCGGTGTCGCCCTGATGGCCGACAGCGGCCCGCTCCCGCCCGAAATCGCCAGCTGGTCCGCGGAGCGCGGTCATGGCGCGGCCTTCTGGGGAGCCCGCTTCCTGCGTGGGCGCGCGGAACTCGAGCGGGACGCCGCGCACCAGCTCTCCCGCGTCCCGGCGGAGGCGGCCGAGCAGCTATGGTTCGCGGCGGCGCGGCTGGACGCGGACGCCTTCGAGACCCTGCTGCAGAGCCTCGAGGGCCTTCAGGCGAGCTTCGGCCGCCCCTGGTTCGAGGCGCTGCGCGACGCCCTGCGCGCCGTCAGGGCCTGAGTCGAAACGGGCGCGGGGCCGCGCGGAGGCCCTGTCGCGTGACCATTGCGGTCCGGACAGGGCCGAGGCAAGCCGTCAGGCGGTCGCGGCCATGGGCGCTGGCGCGGCCTCGGGCATGGGTGCCAGGTGCCTGGCCGTGCGCTTCGCGAGGTGCGCCTTGCGGGCGTCCCAGAGGCGGCGCAGGCCCTTCAGCGGGTGGCGCAGCAGGCCAGCGAGCTCGGCCTGGTTGGCGGCGGTCGAGGCGTGGGCGTGCAGCAGCGCGGGGGCCGAGACCAGCGTGGAGGCGATGAGCGGCGCCTTGTCGAGGGTCTTCTGCGCATCTTCGGCCGTCATGCCGTAGGCCGAGAGCACCGCGTCGCGCTCCTTGATGGCCGCCTGCTTGGCCTTGAAGAGCATCATCTGCACGCGGCTGTACACGTTGACAGCCCCGTCGCCCGTCGTCTCGATGGGCAGGTAGATCGCCTCGGGGTAGAGCTCGGTGATGGCGCTCTGGACGCCGTCGGAGACGCCCGAGCTCGGCATGCAGCCGAAGGGCTTGACCGAGAGCGTCATGTTCACCTTGCTGTGCAGCACGTTCAGGATGTTCTTCGCGACCTCCATGTGGGCCTCACCGCCGCGCACGTCGAGGTTGTAGAAATCCTTAGCGATATCGGCGACCTCGTTCATGTCGGGCAGCTTGTAGCCGTGCAACCCGAGGCCGTTCGCGGCCGTCTGGAAGATAAGGCGCATCGCCTTGTCGCCCGCCCACATCATGCGCAGCTTCTTGACCGGGTCCTTGCCCGCGAGGCCCTTGCGGCCCGTGTCGTCCTCGCGCAGTGTCATGCGGTGGCGCGTGTCGCGGGCGGCCTCCCAGACCATGAACAGCACCCACGCGGTCACGAACTGGGTGTCGACCTCGGCCCCCTCGGACTCGAGGAAGCGCTGCATCTTGTAGTTGCCGTCGCCCTCGGTCGTCATCGCCCAGAACTCGCCGATGATGCCGACCTTCGGCTTCGGGCGCAGGCGGTCGAGCTTGACCGCGCCGAGCTTCTGCCGCGCGCGCCACATCGCGAGGAAGATGTTCTTCCGCTCGCGCAGCGTCGTGGCGAGCTCGTGCTTCGCCTCGACGATGGCCTTGTCGACCGCGCCCGCATCGACCTCGAAAGGCCGCAGACGGTATCCAATGCCGTTGAGCACGTCGCCGAGCACGAGCGCCTGCGCGATCTGCCCGAAGAACTTCGGGTTGAACACGAGGCCCTTCTCCTCGTCGCCCGTCGCCTGCTTGATGCCGCCCGCCATCTGGAACAGCAGGACGCGGAAGCCCTCGAAGCCCGCGTCACGCAGCGCCTTACGGTATTCGGTGACGTACATGCCGAAGCGGCACGGGCCGCAGGCCCCCGCGGTCAGGAAGACGTAGTCGCTGATGATTTTTTCCGTGGGGATCCCGTCGACGTCGCGCAGCGCCACGAGGTGCTTGACGAGGTTGCCGACCGTGAACCACGTCGGGTTGCACTGCCCGCGGTTGCCGTACTCCTTGCCGTAGCGCAGGGCTGAGTCGTCAGGGCAGTCGAGGGGGCGGACGCGGTAGCCGATGCCGCCGAGTGCTGCCGAGACGAGTTCGTCGTGGGCCATCGTCAGGCCGGACACCAGCAGCGTGACCTTGGTCCGGTCGGCCTGCGTCGGGTCCTGGAAGGTCTGCTCCACGTACTGGGCGCGCGGGGCCGCCGCGAGGCCGAGACGGGCGCGCTCCTCGGCCTCGAAGGCCGCGAGCTGGGCGTCAAGGTCGGCAAGGGCTGGGGCCGCGTTGGCGGCGGCGCCACCGAGCTTGAGGGCGGAGAGGGGGATGATGCGGGACGACTGAGCGGACTGGGTCATGGCCGGGCCTCCTCGGAGCGTTCGGGGGAAGTTTCGGGTTTCAATGCGTTATCGAGTGCGTCGGAACGGTTCTTGCCGATGCTGAGACGCGAGAGCTGAACGAAGCCGGGGCCCGCGGGGGCTGTCGGCGCGGCGAGGCGGCGATTCTCGGCGAGGCGGTC
>SYAK01000112.1 GCA_005788935.1 Pseudomonadota bacterium | reverse complement strand
CTCGAGCGCATGCTCGCCGACGGCCTCTTCGAGACCGGCATGCGGCGCATCGGCGCGGAACAGGAGATGTTCCTCGTCAATCAGGCCTGGGCGCCCGCGAACGGGGCCCTCGCGATGCTCGAGGCGCTGAAGGATCCCCACTTCACGACCGAGCTCGGGGCGTTCCAGCTCGAGGCGAACTGCGACCCGCAGCTGTTCTCGGGCGACGGCATCTCGCAAATGCACGCGCAGCTCGACGCGCTGATGGACAAGGCTCGCGGAGCCGCCCGCGGCCTCGACATGCATGCGGTGCTGATGGGCATCCTGCCGACGCTCCGCAAAAAGGATCTCGGCCTCGACAGCATGGTCCCGAGCCCGCGGTACATGACGCTGAACCGCATCGTGACGGATCTGCGCGGCGGGCGCTTCGACCTGTCGATCAAGGGGCTCGACGAGCTCATCATCGACCATGACTCGGTGATGCTCGAGGCCTGCAACTCGAGCTTCCAGGTTCACTTCCAGGTCGCCTCCGACGAGTTCGCGCGCCTCTACAACATCGCGCAGCTGATGGCGGGGCCGATCATGTCGATCGCGTGCAACTCCCCGATCGTCTTCGGGCGGCGTCTGTGGGCCGAGACGCGCATTGCACTTTTCCGTCAGGCGGTCGACACGCGCAGCCCGTCGAAGCAGGGCCGGGAGACGGAGGCCCGCGTGAGCTTCGGCACGCGTTGGGTCAAGCGCAGCATCGCCGAGATCTACCGCGAGGACATCGCGCGCTTCCGTTCCCTTGTCGGCACCGACCTCGACGAGGATCCGATGGCGGTCCTCGAGCGCGGCGAGCTGCCGCAACTCAAGGCGCTGCGGCTTCATAACGGCACGATCTATCGCTGGAACCGGCCCTGCTTCGGCTTCGCGGACGGCAAGGCGCATCTGCGCATCGAGAACCGCGTCATGCCGTCGGGTCCGTCGGTCCTCGACGAGATGGCCTCGGCCGCCTTCTGGTTCGGCCTGATGGCCGAGTGGGGCGCGACCGCGGACGACGTGTCGCAGCGGATGGACTTCGACCAGGCCGGCTACAACTTCTACACCGCCGCCCGCGAGGGTCTCGGGGCGCACTTCCTGTGGTTTGACGGCGAGGAGATCTCGGCGCAGCGCCTCATCCTCGACCGCCTGCTGCCGCAGGCCGAGGCAGGTCTCCGCCGCCAGCGCATCGACGACGCGGACATCACGAAGTACCTCGGCGTCGTCGAGGCGCGCGCGCGGACCGGGCGGACGGGCGCGCGCTGGCAGTTCTCGAGCTGGAACTCGCTGCGCGATCGCGCGACGCCGGCCGAGCGGGCGACGGCACTCGTCGCGGCGACAGTCCAGAGGCAGCTGACGGGGCGCCCCGTCTCGGAGTGGGAGAGGGCACGATTGGACGAGACCAGCGGGGCACATCGCAACTACGAGCGGGTCGAGCAGTACATGCGGACCGACCTCTTCACCGTGGAGGCCGAGGACCCGATCGAGGTCGTCACCCACCTCCTCATCTGGGAGCGTCTCCGCTACGTGCCCGTCGAGGACAAGGAGCACCACCTGTGCGGGCTCGTGACGCATCGCGCGGTGCTGCGCCACCTGAGTGACGAGCGGCGGGCCCCGCGCACGCCGACGTCGGCCATCATGCGGGCGGACCTCGTCACCGTGACGCCCGACACGTCGACGCTCGACGCGATCCGCCTCATGCGGCGCCACAAGATCGGGTGCCTGCCCGTCGTCAACGAGGGACGTCTCGTCGGCCTCGTCACCGAGGACGACTTCATGGACGTCGCCGAGAAGCTGCTCGGCGAGTTCGCGCCGAAGAGCCCCGACGTCTGACAGTGTCGGATTTCGCGACACAGGCATGATCCCCATGTCGCGGTGAGCCGACGCAGCGAGGGACGCGGACGTAGAGCGCTGCGTCATCCTCGCCTGAAGAGCCTGTGAGTCCCGACGGTTGCGACGCAAGGTCGGGTGGACGCGCGCGGTTGGTACAGACCGTGCATCACAACCCTTCGGCCGCCGGAGTCATGCCCGCACTCCGAGGTGGCGTCCCCGTTTCTGCAGAGGAGGTCCCCATGTCCCGCTCCCGTCGCCCCTTTCAACGCATCTCGCGCTTCGCCGCAGGGCTCGCCGTGGTGGCCGCCCCCGCGTGCGCCGACAGCGGCGCCCCGGTCGCAGAGCCCGAGTCCGCCGACCTCCTCGACTGGACGAAGCAGTCGGCGCTGACCGCGGCGACGTCCTGCGAGGACGCCGAGGCGATGCTCGAGGCGACGGCCATCGCGCGGATGGACATGGCCCTCGAGCAGAACCGGCGCTGCTACGTCGACGAGGCCAACTGCGGCTTCTACCGTGGTCCGATGGCCGAGGACGCGGCGACGGGAGCACCCTCGGCGGGTGGCGAGGCCGGCAACGCGGCCGATGACCAGACGCCAGACGAATACAGCGAGACGAACACCCAGGTCGCGGGCGTCGACGAGGCCGACCGGGTCAAGACCGACGGCGAGCACCTTTACACGCTCTCGGGTCAGGACCTCGTCATCGTGAAGTCGTGGCCCGCCGCCGAGACGGACGAGCTGGCCCGCCTGCCGCTCCGCAGCTCGCCCCAGAGCCTCTACCTCGACGGTGACCGCGTCATCGTGCTGGGTCAGGCGAACCTCTATGATGTGTCGCCTGACGCTCCGGCCCAGGTGGTCGAGGGTGGCGGCGAGGCCGTGCCAGGGACGTCGACGCCAGCGGAGCCCCCGCGTGAAGCGGGCTCGGAGGCGTCCTCGGACAGCGGCGAGGCCGCGAGTGGCGGCAGCGCCGAGGCCCCCGCGGCCCCTCCGGCCGAGGAGCCCAAGCCCGACGCCGAGGGTGACGCGCGGCCCGTGGAGGAGACCCCGTGGCGCGGCTACCGCCAGGTGACCTCGGTGACGGTCATCGACATCAGTGACCGCGCCAACCCGCGCGTCGACAAGGAGTATTTCGTCGACGGCTGGTCACTCGACACCCGCCGCATCGACGGCCGCGTGTACCTCGCCCAGACGACGTGGGCCCAGTTCGACAACCTCGAGTACTGGCCAGGCGAGCTCGACTGGGGCAACCGGGAGACCGACCCAGCCGTCATCGACGCCGTCTATGCGGGCATGCGCGCGCGCAATGTCGCGAAGATTCAGGCCCGCGCGCTTGACGCATGGATCCCGCGCGTCTGGACCGTCGAGGACGGCGGCGATGTCGCCTACGCGTCGGGTGCTGCTGTCAGCGATTGCACAAATGTCCACGTCCCGACGGTGTTTTCGGGCGAGGGCCTGCTCTCGCTCGCGACGATCGACGTCGCAAACGGCACGGTGACCGGCTCGACCATCCAGGGCGAGTGGGGGAACGTCTACGCCTCGACCGAAGCGCTCTACATCGGCTCGACGAACTGGAGCTACTATTGGTGGTGGGAGGGTGACAGCGAGCGCCCGCCCATCAAGACCGCGATCCACAAGTTCGCGTACGACGCGAATGGCGATGCGCGTTATGCAGCCTCTGGTGAGGTCCTCGGCTACGCCATCAATCAGTTCGCCTTCGACGAGCACGACGGGCATCTGCGCGTCGCCACGACCGACGGCTTCGGCTGGTGGAACAACGGGCAGACGCAGACCGAGAGCCGCGTCACGGTGCTGCGCGAGGATGGCGCGCGCCTCGAGGAGACCGGCGTCGTCGCGGGCCTCGGCAAGGGCGAGCAGATCTTCGGTGTCCGCTTCATCGCCGACCGCGGCTACGTCGTGACGTTCCGTCAGGTCGACCCGCTCTACGTCATCGACCTCGCTGACCCCGCGGCGCCGAGCGTCGCAGGTGAGCTCAAGATCCCGGGCTTCTCGAGCTACATCCACCCGCTCGCCCCGGGCTATCTCCTGACTGCGGGCCGCGACGGTGACGCCGAGGGGCGCATCGGCGGGGTCAAGGTCGAGATCTTCGACGTCCGCGACGCCGCCAACCCGCGCAGCGTCAAGACCGCGGTCATCGGCGACGGCTGGAACACCTGGAGCGATGTCCAGTGGGACCACAAGGCCTTCACGTACTTCGGGGCCCGCAACCTGCTGGCGCTGCCCATCAGCGGCTGGGTCGAGACCAACGACGCGGAGGGCTGGCGCGGCGAGTACAAGTCCGAGCTGGCGCTCTTCCGCGTGACCACCGACGAGATCGAGGTCCTGCCCGCCATCAGCCACATGTCGTTCTACGACGACCTCGGTGGCAACGCGAGCTGCCGCTACTACTACGGCTACTGGCAGGCCTCCATCTTCCGCGGCGTCTTCATCGAGGACTACGTCTACAGCCTGAGCGGGCTCGGCGTGCAGGTCCATGACACCCGTGACCTCGAGGCTGGGGCCGTGGCGGCCGTGACGCTCGTCGACCCCGCGACCATCAACCAGTACGACTGGGCTGGCTGCGGCGGCGTGGTGGCGGTCGACCCGGCCGAGCCGCCTGCCGACGGCGGCGAGGTCCCGCCTGCCGACGGCGGCGAGGTCCCGCCCGCCGACGGCGGCGAGGTCCCGCCCGCCGAGGGCCAGGACGGTTCGCCGACGCCGTGAACGGGCGTGTCTGAACCCGAGGACGGGGGCCCGCGTGGCCCCCGTTTTCGTTCGGGTGACCGCGCGAGGCCTGACGTGGGGCCGTCTGTCGGCGGCCGTGACCGCTGGCTCGCAGCGGAAACTTGACCCATCCGTCGCGGTTTTGGACACTGCAACTCTCACTTGGAGACCCCCCATGAAGCTCCGCGCCCTTGTCGTCCTGTGCCTGTTGACGGGCCCCTCCGCTGGCTGTTTTCCCACAGCGCCTGCCGCCAAAGGGAGCGACGCTTCGCTGAACCCTGAGACCGGTCCGGGGCAGGTCGATGCGGCCCCGGGCGTCGAGGACGGGACCGCGGGAACGGACAGCGCCGCCACGACGGACGCGGTGACGTCCCCGGACGCGGCCGGACCAGACGCGGCCGAACCGGACGCTGACGCCGCCGCCGACGTGGCGCCAGCGGACGACGTCACGCCAGGGACCGACACCTCGGAACCCACCGAGATCCCGCTCGACCAACTCGCGTCGGCCTACAGCAGCGTCTATTGCAACCGGCTCGTGACGTGCCCGAACGCGTTCGATGGCGCGGGCCTGTTGTCGGCCTTCGCACGCGCCGACCCTGGCGCCTGCGAGGCGTGGGCGGCGCGTCGCTTCGCGAGCGATATCCTTCGGAACGTCGAGGCCGGCCTCGTGTCCTATGACCCTTCCGCCGCAGCCACCTGCATCGCGAACCTCGCGAGCTCCTGCGTGCTCGGCACGGAGGAGGACCCGACGTGTGCGCGGGTGTTCACCGGTCGTCTCGAGCAGGGCAAGCTCTGCGAGAACGATGACGCCTGCCAGCCCGGCCTTTACTGCGCCTTCGGCGAGAACTGGCAGTGCGGCGGCGTCTGCACCCCGAGCCCGAAGCTCGGCGAACCGTGCAGGGACGCGGAAGCCCGCTGCTCCCAGGTCGAGGGGCCGGCCTTCTGCAACTTCAACGGCGACCGCTGCGACCCCCGGCCCGAGCCGATCACCGCGGCGCCCGGTGGCCGATGCGGGGGTGACGCGTCCCCGGAGAACCCGGGCGCCCAAGTGGTCTGCCCCGACCGGCATCTCTGCACAAGGCTCCCGAACGCGAGCGATGAGACCTGCGAGCCGCTCCTCGAGCCAGGTGCACCCTGCGATCGCGGTGGGGCCTGTCCCATCGGGACCCTGTGTCGCCAGGCCGGGACGGGAGCGTCTTGCGAGGCCTACATCGTCGCGAACACGGTCGGAGCGGCCTGCAGCGAGTCCCCGCAGAGCGCGGGCCGGTTGACCTTCTGCAACCTGTTCCTGAGCCTCGGCTGCGGTGCGACGTCCGTCTGCGAGCAGCGCAACGGCCTCGAGGGGGAGACCTGCAGTGGGCAGCATCCCTGCAAGGAGGGCCTCTACTGCTCGGGCCGTGGGTTCTGCGCGCAGCCCAGGCGAGACGGCGAGGCCTGCAACCTCGACGCGGGCTGCCTCTCGGGGGCGTGCGTCTCCGGGGTCTGCGGTACCCCGACCTGCAGCTCCCGCTGAGGCCCTGTCGCAGGACGTGACGAAGCGCTTGTCGGGTGCCCGACTTGACCCCATAATCGAGCGCCTCGGGGGCGGTCTGCGCCCCCTCCAGCCACGGGAGCTCCGCCATGCGCCTGCACCGATCGAACCTGCCCCGCCACCTGTCCTCGGCCGTCGCCGGGATCCTCGTCACCGGCCTCGCGGGCTGTGAGCCGCCTGACACGCGGGTCCCGCGCCAGCTCGAGCGACCCGTGCCGCTCTCGGTGCTGCCCGTGACCGTCAGCCCACCGCTCGCGGTGCTGCCGCCCGCGCCCGAGACCGACGCCGCCAAGGTCGCGCTCGGCGGCCAGCTCTTCCATGACACCCGCCTCTCAGGCGACGGTACCGTCAGCTGCGCCTCGTGCCACGCGCTCGACAACGGTGGCACCGACTCGCCGCTCAAGACCTCGGTCGGCATTGGCGGGGCCGTCGGTCCCATCAACGCCCCGACCGTCTTCAACGCCCACTGGCAGGTGAAGCAGTTCTGGGACGGTCGGGCCGACACGCTCGAGGCGCAGGCGGCGGGCCCGGTCGAGAACGCGTCCGAGATGGGCGCCAAGTGGGAGGACGTCATCGTTCGCCTGAAGGGCGTTCAAGAGTATGTCACGGCCTTCGAGAAGGCCTACGGCGGCGCGCCCACGAAGGAGCACGTGACCCACGCAATCGCCGAGTACGAGCGGACGCTCGCGACGCCTGGCCGCTTCGACCGCTTCGGCGCTGGCGAGGTCGCTGCGCTCTCCGAGGAGGAGCGCGAGGGGCTCAAGCTCTTCACGACCATCGGCTGCACCTCGTGCCACGCCGGGCCGCTGCTCGGCGGCCAGAGCTTCGAGAAGATGGGGACCGTGCGCGAGTACTTCAAGCGCCGCGGCGGTGAGGTGACGGACGCCGACAAGGGGCGCTTCAACGTGACGCAGGCGCCCGCCGACCTG
>SYAK01000111.1 GCA_005788935.1 Pseudomonadota bacterium | reverse complement strand
GACACCGGCCTGACGATGCGCTACCTGCTCGACAACCTCGCGACCCGCCGCCCCCGCAGCGTGCGCGTCTGCACCCTGCTCCACAAGCCCTCGCGCGCCCGCACCGAGGTCCCGATCGACTACGTCGGCTTCACCATCGACGACCACTTCGTCATCGGCTACGGCCTCGACTATCAGGACAAGATGCGCAACATCCCGTATATCGGGGTGAAGCGCGGCTGAGCCCTGAGCTTCTGCCCGACTGGAGCGCCCGCGATGACCGACCCCCGCATCGTGACCTACCGTGGCCACACCCCCGCCCTCGCGGCCGACGTCTTCATCGCCGACACCGCCCGCGTCATCGGGCAGGTGACGCTCGGCGCGGGGGCCTCGGTCTGGTACGGGGCCGTCCTGCGCGGAGACGTCCACACGATCACGGTCGGTGCCCGGGTCAACATTCAGGACGGCAGCATCGTGCACGTCACCTCGGGGCGCCACGCGACCGTCATCGAGGATGACGTGACCGTGGGACATCGCGCTGTCATTCATGGTTGCCATGTCGGCGCGTGCGCCCTCATCGGCATGGGGGCTGTCATCCTCGACGGAGCCGTCATCGGGGCGGGCAGCGTCATCGGGGCGGGTGCGGTCGTGGCGCCAAAGACGGTCATCCCCGAAGGCGTGCTCGCCCTCGGCGCGCCCGCGAAGGTCGTCCGCCCGCTGCGCCCCGACGAGCGCGCGGGACTCCTGCTGAGCGCGGCCCACTACGCCGAGTTGGCCGGAACCTACCGCGGCATGCCATGAGGGGCATGCTCGCAGTCCTCGCCGCGACCACGGTCTCCGTGCTCACGCCTGTCACGGCGCGCGCCGATGTGCCAGACGACGTGTTCTCGGTCGGCTTCGGCGGAGCGGCCATCCAGGCCTTCGAACGCAATACCTCGGGACATGCCCTGTGGATTGTCGTTGAGTTTGGACGCAACTGGTGGCGTTTGGGTGGCGTGGTCGGCACGGTCTACCCGGGCGGGCGGCTCCAGACGCTCGCCGCCTTCTACGGCCTGACGGGACGTGGCGCGTTGATGCAGCTGGCGCCCGGCTTGACGCTCGACGCCTCTGTCCTCCTCGGTCTCGTCGAGCCTGATGTTGTCGCCGGTCCCCGGCGGTCCCCGGGCGGTCTGCCGCCCGAAAGCGTGCGCTGGGCCTCCGATCGCAGCCTCCTCGTGTCGCCCGCTGTCGGCCTGCGCTGGGCCCCCGCGTCGTCTGGCGTATTCCTCGACGTCGATGGGCGGCTCGTCAACCTGTCGCAGTTCGGACTGTTCTTCGGGGCCGGCCTTGCATTCTGAGGAGCCGGTTGCGCCGTTCATTCAGACCGTTTGCCGCACCTCACGCCCCGCAGCGGCCGCGTCGTGGTCATGAGAACCGCCCGAACGAGCCTCACGCCCCCATGAAGCCGGGCTCGAAGAGGCACTTGCGCAGCCGTTGGTCTTGAGGCATGCTCTTGCCTCCCGGCCTTCGCTCCGACGCCTCGCGCTCCGGCAGAAACAGGGCCTCCATCTGCACCGTCGCTGCGGTGCCGCGCAGAGCATCCCTCCGACAGATGTCCCAGCCTCGCACCGCCAAGACCCCCTCCAGCCCGCCCGAGGCCTCCCTCGTCCGCGCCATCGCGTTCGGACATGCGGCGCGGGCGCAGCTGACGCTTGCGTGGAACCCTCGGGACTTCTCGCGCTGCGGGCTGCTGCTGTGGGGCGAGAGCGACCCGCAGCTGCCACCCCGGGTGCGGGCCGCCTTCGCGCGCGGCCTGCGTGTCGGCGGCGAGGGCGCGCAGGCTTCGTCGGTCGAGCTTCAGCTGCCAGACGCGCGCGGCAAGATGAAGGCGACGCGCGTCGAGGGCTGGTGGCTCGGCTCGGGGGCGGCCGCGGCGGTCCTCGAGTCCCTCCCGATGGTCGAACTCGGGCGTCAGGCGCCGTCGGTGGCGCTCTGGGCGCTCGCATCCAAGCTCGTCTTCGAGCTCGTGCTGAAGCAGCGGCTCGTCATCGACCTCAAGCCGGCCGACCCGCCCGCGGGAGACCGCAGTGGGTCGCGCTACCTGGCCGCGTGGCGCGCCGCGATGACGCGCACCGAGGACCGTGACCGGCTCCAGCGCATTGTGGCGTCTCTACCAGGCGTCGCGCGGGCGCAGGCGATGGGCGGCGGCGGACGCGGGGCCGAGCCGCTCGTGCTCACCGCCGAAGGGGCGATGCAGGCCTTCCTCGACCACGCCGTCGACGACCTGATGCGCGCCGAGACCGAGGAGTCCGCGCCGCTGTCGAAGGACGTGGGGCTGCCCGAGTGGTGCCGCCGTCTCGCGCGGTCGCTCGCGGGGCCCGACCGCGTCTTCGAACCGAACGCGAAGGAGTCGAACCTGCCTGTCCATCTCCGGACGTGGGTCAGCTCGGCGACGCTCGGCGCTGGCGCTGGCCGCCCGGGCGTCGGCTTCCGACTCAGCGAGCCGAAGAGTCCGAAGGCGCCGTGGACGCTGTCGCTGCTCGTCGTCAGCCCCGACCGCAAGGAGGCGCTGCCGCTCGCCGAGCTCGACGCACAGACCCCGCAGGTCCGCGAATTCCTGGCCCGCATGAAGGACCCGACCGACACGCTCCTCGCGATGATCGGTTCGTGGAAGAACGAGTTTCCAGCCTTCCGCAAGTCCTTCAAGAGCGAGCTCGTGCCGACCATCCCGCTTGGCACCGACGAGGCCGCGCGCTTCATCACGGACTTCAGCGGTCGCCTCGAGCAGGCTGGCTATCTCGTCCAGATCCCGGCCGCGCTCACGAAGCTCGGGCCGCGTCGCCTGCGTCCGCGCGTCCGCGTCTCGCTCGCGCCTGGCGCGGCTGCTGCTGTCGGTCCAGCAGGCTCGGGGCTGCTCGACAGCGTCATCAACTATCAGTGGGAGGCGAGCCTCGGCGATGACACGCTGACGCCGACCGAGTTCCAGGCCCTCGTCAAGCACAACGCGCCGCTCGTCTATCACCGCGGCCAGTGGGTCGCCATCGACCAGGACGACGTCGCGCGGCTCCAGGCGCGCTTTGGCCAGGGCGGCGGCGCGCTCGAGCCCGCCGAGGCGCTGCGCCTCGCCCTCGCGGGAGAGATGGTGCTCGGCGCAGGTCAGGAGGACGCCATCCGCGTCGACGTGGTCTGCGATGAGGGGATGACGCGCGCGCTCGAGACGCTGCGCGACGGCCCTGGCCTCCGGAACCTCGCCGACGGCGGACGCGACGCGCTCGCCCCTGTGCCAGACGGCATCCACGCGACGTTGCGCGCCTACCAGGAGCGCGGCTTCACCTGGCTGCGCTCGGTCACGAGCCTCGGCTTCGGCGCCTGCCTCGCGGATGACATGGGCCTTGGCAAGACGCTCCAGCTCATCACGTTGCTCGCCGACATCGCCGGCCCGCCGCGTGCTGCGGCCGCCGACGCGCCGCTGTCCTCCGAGGCACGCGCGCGCTTCCTCATCGTCTGCCCGACCTCGGTGCTCGGCAACTGGCGGCGCGAGATCGGGCGCTTCTTCCCCGAGCTCGAGGTCGTCCTGCATCATGGGACCGCACGGGCCGAGCGCGCGCACGAGCTGGGACAGCGCCTGCTTCCGTCGAAGCCGGGGGCCCCCGTCGCGCTCCTGACGTCCTACGCGCTCGCGCGGCGCGACTGCGAGCTGCTGCAGTCGGTGGTCTTCGACGCGCTCGTCCTCGACGAGGCGCAGAACATCAAG
>SYAK01000110.1 GCA_005788935.1 Pseudomonadota bacterium | reverse complement strand
CAAGCTGCCCGACGAGCTCGAGGCGCAGATCGAGGCCCTCGTCGACTCGCCCGTGCTGCTCGAGCACCGGGCCCACGGGGCCGACATCGGGCGGGCCTACCGCATCGCGGACGCGGTCGGGCGCTACGCCGTGTTTCTCAAGTCGACCTTCCCGCGCCAGCTTGATCTGCAGGGGCTGCGGGTGGTCGTCGACTGCGCCAACGGGGCCGCCTACAAGGTGGCGCCCGAGGTGCTCTACGAGCTCGGCGCCGAGGTCGTCCCGCTCGGGACCTCGCCCGATGGCACGAACATCAACGAGGGCGTCGGCGCGCTGCACCCCGAGGTGATGGCGCGCAAGGTCCGAGAAGTACGGGCAGATATCGGCATCGCCCTCGACGGCGACACCGACCGCTGCATCGTCTGCGACGCCGAGGGGCGCATCGTCGACGGTGATCGCATCCTGATGATGCTCGCGCGGCAGCTGAAGGCCGCGGGCCGCCTCGTCAACGACACGGTCGTCGCGACCATCATGTCGAACTTCGGCCTCGAGCGGGCGCTCGCCAGGGACGGGGTCCGCGTCGAGCGCGTCGGCGTGGGCGACCGCTACGTCGTTGAGCGGATGCGCGCGGGTGGGTTCAACCTCGGCGGCGAGCAGAGCGGCCACATCATCCTGACCGATCACGCCACGACGGGCGACGGGCTCGTCGCGGGCCTGCAGATCCTCGCGCTGATGGCGGCGACGCGGCGCCCGCTCGCAGCACTCGCGGCGGGCTTCGAGTCGGTGCCGCAGGTCCTCGTCGGGCTCAACGTCATCGACAAGCCACCGCTCGAGACACTCCCAAAAGTCATGGCCGCAATCCGTAGCGCAGAGGCGGCGCTCGGCAGCGAGGGGCGCGTCGTCGTCCGCTATTCGGGCACCGAGCGGAAGTGCCGCGTGATGGTCGAGGGCGACGACGAGCGGCGCATCCGTGGGCTCGCCGACAGCGTCGTCGACGCGCTGCGCGACGCGATCGGCGCGGCTTCATGACGCAGGTCCCCCGTCTCCGGACCGATCCGCGCCAGGGCGTCATCGACGGCGACGGTTGCGTGGTCATCGCCACGGGGGCCGTGTCTCGGGCCATCGACGCCCACGCGATCGGCAGCGCGGGGGTGCCCTCGCGGGTCCTCATGGAGCTCGCCGGGGCGCGCGCGGCGGCACTTCTGCTCGAGCGACTCGGCGGGCCGACGGTCGGACCGGGGCGGGCGCTCGTCCTCTGCGGCGGCGGCAACAACGGGGGCGACGGTTACGTCGTGGCGCGCCACCTCCACGAGGCCGGCTGGTCGGTGACAGTCCTCGCAGCCACTGTTCCAGGGACCCCAGACGCCGCCGCCAACGCCGTGCGCTTCGAGGCCCTCGCGGAGGCCTCTTCCGAGGCGCGCGTCCTCGTGGCGGAGGCGCTTGATGACGCCGCCCTGACAGCGGTGACGGCGAGCGCCTGGAACCTCGTCGTCGACGCGCTCCTCGGGACGGGGCTCAGCCGGCCGCCCGCAGGCCAGTTTGCCCGTCTTCTCAAGGGCCTCGGTGCCCGGAGCCCCGCGGTTGAGGCCCGTCATGCGCCCCCGTTGCGGGTCGCGCTCGACGTCCCGAGCGGCCTCGACGCCGACCTTGGGTCAGCCTGGTCGCCCGCATTCCAGGCGGACCTCACGCTGTCCTTCGGGGTGCTGAAAGCGGGCCTCCTGCTGCGCGACGGGCCCGAGAAGGCGGGTGAGGTCCAGACCGTGCCGATCGGCTGGCCCATGGCGAGCGTGGCCGCCTTCACGACCGCCTCGGACGCGGGCCCGTCCGCCCTGACAAGTCCTTCGGATCGCGCGCTGCCAGCGCTTCGGCGTCCGCTCCCACCGTGGCTTGTGACGCGGCTGCCAGCCCGCTTCCCCGATGGCCACAAGGGCCGCTACGGTCACGTGGGCCTCGTCGGAGGGCTCGGCGGGACGGCGGGTGCCGCTTGGCTCGCCTGCCGCGGCGCGCTGCGGGCCGGGGCCGGGCTCTGCACGTGGGTCGGTGGCGAGACCGCATTCGACCTGCCCGAGGTCATGACGTGGCGCCCGACCCCGGACGCGCCGCTTCCGCCGCGGGCGACCGTGCTCATCATCGGCCCAGGCCTCGGCCACAGCCCCGAGTCCGCCGCCCTGACGGACGCCTGCGCCCGGGACACCCGCCCGCGTGTCGTCGATGCCGACGCGCTGACCCCGGCCATGCTGTCAGCCCTCGCATCCCCGGGTGTGGCGGCCATCGTGACCCCGCACCCGCTCGAGGCGGCCCGTCTGCTCGAGGTCGACGTGGCGTCCGTGCTGTCCGATCGCGTCGCCGCCGCGCAGGCCATCGCACGCCGCTACGGCGTCGTCACGCTGCTGAAGGGCCGAAACCCGGTCGTGGCGGCCCCCGATGGCGGGCGGACCTTCATCCTCGACGTGACGGCGCCAGCGCTGTCTGCGGGCGGCACGGGCGATGTCCTCGCGGGCGTCGTGGGGGCGCTCCTCGCGCAAGGGGTCGCGCCCCTCGACGCGGCTGTGCTCGGGGCCGAGCTCCACGGGCGCGCTGGCCAGGTGGCAGGCCTCGAGGCGGCCGACCGCGGGGTCCTCGCCTCGGAGATAGCCGATCGCATCCCGGGCGTCATCGCCGCGTTGCTCTCGGGCTGGGCCGTCTGACCGGCGTCCGCGCGTCGACCTCCTTGTGACATGTGCCTGCAATAAAAAAGCCGCGAGCCCTGAGGGCTGGCGGCGGCGGTTTGTTCACGCTGTGCGGGCGGCGTCAGATCTCGATGACGATGACCCTCGGGCTGTCCTCGTCCTCGCAGGACTCGGCACGCGGCGCCTCGCGCGGAGGGTAGGCCCACGGCGAAGGGGCCTCGAGCCACGGACGCTGCTCGGGCTGGGGTTCAGGGCGCTCTCGGGGGATCCAGCGGAGTCCTCTCATGACCCACCTCCAGGGTTCCGGGGTCGTGATGTGACCAGCGCGTCCTGCCTGGCTTAACCCAGGCCAACCACCGGCCACACTTACAACGTACCAACGACGCCTCACCGAAGCAACTGCTTCCGCACGCGCCGTGTTCCCGAACCCGGTCGCAGCCACCTGACCCGCCCGCGAGGCGTGGGTGACGCCTTCCTCGGCCGCGCCCGGCTCCCGGCCGGAGCGCCTTGGCCCGACGTCCGGTCCGCGTCCGGTCCGCGTCCAGCCCGCCTGTCAGGTCGCGAGGACGACCAGCTCCTGGCCCGCCGACACGACCCCGTCGACCTCGCACAGGACCTCGGCCACGACCCCGTCGGCGGGGGCCTCGAGCGCGTGCT
>SYAK01000109.1 GCA_005788935.1 Pseudomonadota bacterium | reverse complement strand
GGCGGCACCATCCTCGACCCGGCGGCTCCGTGGTGTACCGCGCTTGTCAACGGTGGGTCCGGTTCCGTGACGACTGGCCAAGGCGACCGCGTCATCTACGAGCCGCCACGCGATCCGACCCGCGACGGCGAGGTCGTGACCCTCAAGGTGTGGCCGAAGTCGGCGAGCGCAGCCTGCGGCGTGCCGAGCGCTGACGCCACGAGCGTCGCCCTGACGCTCGTCGGAGCACCCATCATCCCGGACTTCTCGGTCGCCTCGGCGGAGAGCCAGGACCAGTCCGCGCGCGTCCCGGTCGGTGGCTTCGTCAATGTCCGGCTCGCCGGGACACCGTCGAAGACCCCTGTCCTGGATCCTGACGGGGACGCCGACGGTGCGATGGTCGGCGAGGCGCCGAGCGCGTGGTACCTGGCACCAAGCGACCTGGGCTCGGCCGAGGCCACCGACACCGTGCGCTGGACGGGGCTCCAGGGGGCCCAGGAGGTCGAGTCGTTCGGCTACGTGAGCATCTACGACCCTTGCATCACAACCCCTGCGACGCCGCTTTTCAGGCCGTCCAGCGCGTCCTGTCACACCACGTGCCCCGCTGGCACGAGCCTCGACGGTCAGGTCTGTCGCGAGGATGTGGTCGTCAGCTACGACCCGAACGGCGGCACGGGATGCGCCCCGACGCTCGCAACGCGCTACGGCATGGTCTACGCCGCCCTTGCGCCAGGCTTCCAGCTCTGTGTGCCGACCAAGGCCTCACACTACTTCGACGGCTGGTTCGACGCGGAGCTGAGTGGCAACGGGACGGGCACGGCCATCAGCGACAGCGCCGTCGTCACGCGGACCAGCAACCACATCGCGCACGCCCGCTGGACCTTCTGCCCAGCGCCAACCGCCTGCACGACTGGACGATGCTGCGACCAGTGCGGCGCCGCGGGCGGCTACAACTGGTCTGGCACCACATGCGGCCTCAACGCACTCGCGACCTACACCCCCCGAGCGGCGCGCGCAACAGCGTGCCTGGTCTGGTCGAGGTCACCTTCTCGCAGGCCATGGAGGCCGCGACGATGACCACGACGGCCAACTGGACCCTGTCGTGCGCCCCGAGTGGGTCACTGGCGGTGTCGGGCGTCACGTATTACGGAGAACCCGCACACAAGGCCACCCTCACACTCGCGACGCTGACAACGCCAGCCGACGGCGCGACCTGCGCGCTCACGCCGACTGCGGCCGTGAAGGACCTCCTCGGGCGAAGCGTCGCGGCTGGCCAGACCGCCACATGGCGCATCGACACGTCGAGCCCCGACCTCCTGACGCGAGCCCCGGACGGCGCTGTCGCGAGCGCGACGAGCGTGGTGGTCACCTTCAGTGAGCCGATGGACGGCCCCGCGCTCGAGGCCCTCGCGTCCGGCAAACCGTTGAATTTTCGGGTTGAATCGGACGGCCTGCCCCTCCCGGGAACGGTCACCTACGAAGCCATCGCAGGCCCCGTCTGGCGTGGCGTCTTCGTGCCGGCCAGCTCCTTCGCGAGCGGAAGGACCTACACGGTCGTTCTGGCCCCGTCGGTGACGGACGAGGCCGGCAACAGCCTGCCGCCCGAAGACCGCGTGTGGAGCTTCCTCGTCCCGGGCCCCAGGGTCGAGGCCGTCTCCCCCGCGAGCGGGGCCCCCGACGTCACGCGCACGACGTCCATCTCGGCGACCTTCGACGTCGCGATGGACGCCACGTCCTTCACGTCCGACAGCTTCACGGTCTCGGCGGGTGGCAACCCAATCGCTGGAGCCCTCTTCTACCATGCCCCTTCAAGGACCGTCACATTCGACCCGACGACCGACCTCCCGTCGGCGACCGAGATCATCGCGACTCTCACGACTGGCGCGCGCGATGCCAACGGTGTGCACCTCGCCGAGGCGCACACATGGACCTTCTCGACCGAGGCGACGCTCCCGCCCGAGGTGGTGGGCGTCTCCCCTGCTGACGGCGCGACCGACGGCGCGACCACGACCACCGTGAGCGCCTTCTTCAACGTCGCGATGGCGCCGGAATCCTTTGCCTCTGACACCTTCAAGGTCGAGGGCCCCGGCGGTGCTGTCGCAGGCACGTGGACCTACGACGGCGACCTGCGACGCGCGCGGTTCACCCCATCTAGCCCGATCGCCAGCGCGGCCACCTTCACGGCGACACTCACCACCGGCGTCACGGACGCGAGCGGTGTCGGCCTCACCCAGACCTACCGCTGGACCTTCACCACCGGCGCCCCGCCCCAGCCACCCGCAGTCGACAGCGTCGCGCCAGCGTCTGGTGCGACCGCGGTCGTTCGCCCCACGACCGTCTCGGCCGTCTTCAACGTCGCGATGGACAGCAGCTCCTTCAACGAGAGCTCGTTCGTCGTGACCGCCAACGGCGCGACGGTCACAGGGACCCGGAGCTACGACGACACCGCGCGCAAGGTCATCTTCGTCCCGTCCTCGCTTCCGGCGTCGGCGACCTGCACCGCCACGCTGACCACGGCCGTCCGGAGCGCCGTCGGTGTGCCCCTCGCCAGCAGCCGGACGTGGACCTTCACGACCGCGGCCGCGCCAGCTGGCCCGAGCATCAGCAGCGTCACCCCCGCGCCTGGCGTGGGCGAGGTCGCTCGAACGAGCACCGTCACGGCGACCTTCAGCGTCGCGATGGCGGCCGACGCCTTCTCCCCGACCAGCTTCCGGGTCGAGGCCCCCGGCGGTGTCGAGGTCTTCGGGACGCGGACCTGGGACGCCGCCACACGACGGGTCACATTCGTCCCGAGCGTCAGTCTCGACGCCGCGACCGTGTACACGGCGACCCTGACGACGGATATCCGCGACGCCAACAACACCCCCCTCGCCGCGACCTACACCTGGTCCTTCACGACCGCGAGCGCCCCGCTCGTCACGACGGCGACCCCGGCCAACGGCGGCACGAATGTCGCGACCGGCACCTCCGTCTCGGCGACCTTCAACGTCGACATGCGCCCGGAGTCCCTCACGAACGACAGCTTCAAGGTCCTCGCGGGCGCGATGGCGCTCCCCGGAAGTCAGGTCTACGACGCAGTCAGCCGGCGCGTGGTCTTGACCCCGACGAGCCCGCTGTCGCCCTCGACGACCTACACGGCGGTCCTGACTGGCTACAACGGCGTCCCGATCGCCCGGAGCGAATACTGGAGCTTCACCACCGCGGGCGTCGCCCCCACCGTCACCGCGGTGAGCCCAGCCCAGAACGGGAGCAACATCTCGACGGACACCGTCATCTCGGCGACCTTCAGCAGTGACATGAACCCCGCGTCCTTCACGGCGAGCACGTTCACCGTGACGCAGGGCGCGACGGTCGTGTCAGGCTCGCGCGCCCATGACGCCGTCAACCGGCGGGTCACCTTCACGCCGACGCTGCTCGACACCAACAAGACTTAGTCTATCACGTTCTCGACCGGCGTCACCAACGCGAACGGGCTCGGACTCGCGGCGAGCTACGCCTGGAGCTTCACCACGGCCAACGACGGCGCCTGCAGCCTGCGCAGCTGCTTCCGCTGCAGAAGCGAGTCCACCTGTGCCACCGCTGGCTGCGACTGGTCGGCGGAACCACCGGCCAAATGCGTCACGCCCTGCGGGACCAAGCAGAACCCGGTGTCCGTCCAGGGGCTGACCCGCACCCCAGCTGCCGCCACCGCGAGCCCGTGGAGCTACTAGCCGCTTCAGGGCGACGCGCCCTACTCGATGAGCGCGCACATCTACCCCCGCGCCGCCCTCGGTCAGGGCTCCCCCGCGACGCCGATGTACATCTCCGCCATCACCATCGACCTCGCGTCCTGGCCAGGGACCCAGTCGCTGCCCGGGCAGGAGCTCTGGTTCGCGGAGGTCACCGTCAACGGCCGCTTCGATGCATCGCCCGCTGCGGACTTCTCCGACCTGAGCTTCATGACGGGGAAGTCGCGGAGCCGCCGCAAGGCCCCCTTCACCCTGAGTCCAGGCGGCCCCGGCCTCATGACGATCAACCTGGACACGCCGTACTGCTACACCGGCGTCGGGGACCTCCTCATCGACTGGCGCAACAACGCCGGACAGGCCCCGGGCCCCGTGTCCGCACGCGTGATCTCGGGGACGAGCCAGGGGATGTTCCTGACGACGACGTCGCAGCCTCCGAGTCCATGGGCCTCGAACGGGTACCGCAACAACGCACCGATGTGGATCACCCTCCACTACTGACCTGGACGCGGCCTGCCCACACCCGGCGGGCGGCCTTGCTGCGATCGCAGGGCGCGACGCTTTCTTGACACGGGCCTGGGGCCCCGGTAGCCGATCGGGGCTGGTCTGCTGGCGCCCCGTTCCGACCCCCGGACGCCCGTGTCACGCAGACCCGGAGCGAACCGTGCCGACTGACGCCGCCTCTCCCCTGCGTGACCTCGAGCTCGCCTGGCAGGACATGGAGCGTCAGGACGCCCTCTATCGACCAAGCGTCTGCTGGCGCGATGCCTCACGGTACTTCGTCGAACAGCTGCGCGCCAACGGTCCGGAGGCGTTCCGGAGCACCGAGGTCGCCAACGGCTTCTTCTCGCCGACCTACGGACCACCTTCCAACAGCTGGTCGCGCGCCGAGGTCGACGCGCTCGAGGCCTGGCACGCGACGACGACGCCTTCAGCCAAGCAGCGCATGACGCTCGTCCACCTGCTGCGGGGCGGCGCGCACGCCCTCGCCGACTTCCGCGTGCTGACAGCGGCCGATGACCCGGCACGTCTGCCCCGTCTCGACCGCTTCTCCGAGAGCGGGCATGGCCAGCCATGGGAGCAGTTCGAGTTCGAGGGCCGCCGAGTCTCACGGTCCGCGTTGAACTACCTCCTGGGGCTCGCCTTCCTGAAGCGGCATCTCGGAGCTGAAGTGCCACAGGTAGTGCTCGAGATCGGCGGCGGTTTCGGAACGCTCGGGGAGATCCTCGCGTCGGCGGCCATCCCGGGGTGCCGCTACATCGACATCGACATTCCGCCCACCCAGTTCGTGGCGCAGAGCTATCTCTCGGCCGTCGTCGGACCCGAGAACGTCTCGACCTACGCCGACACGCGCGATCTCGACGTGATCGACCTGTCGGCGCTGCGCCCCTTCAGCGTGCTCTGTCCGTGGCAACTGCCGAAGCTGCAGGGCCAGGTCGACCTGTTCGTGAACTTCATCTCGTTCCAGGAGATGGAACCCGACATCGTCGAGAACTACCTGCGCCACGTCGACCGCCTCGGGGCCCGCCACGTCTTGCTGCGCAACCTGCGGGAGGGCAAGCAGGCCATCGGCCCAGGCGTCTCATTCGGCGTCGAGGTCCCGACGGTCGCGTCTGATTACGACCGTTTTCTCAGCGGTTACGGCCTGATCGCCACGAACGTTATTCCCTTCGGATCCCGGACCATCGACGGATTCCACTCCGAGCTGCGGCTCTACCGGCGCCAGGCCTGAGGAAGCGAGCTCGACGTCGCGGAATGCGACTCGTCGGATGCGCATTCCTTGAATGTGGGGCCTCATCCGCGCGTCTCGGGCGCGACCGGGCGCTCTCCCGTGCGCCCGCATGCTCCATGTCGCCGTCCCCGCTCCCCGGTCCAAGAGGTCACAACCCATGCCGCACCTCCGTCCCACGGCACTCCTGTCGCTCGCCGCCCTCGTCCTGACCGTCGCCCACGCCCGCGCGGCCGACCCCCTGCGCTTCGTGCCGAAGGAGGCCTCCGCGGTCGTCCATGTCGATGTCGCGGGCGCGCTCGCTCAGACCCTCGTCAAGGTCACCCGTCGCGAGCTCCTCGACCTCGCGGGCGCCACGCGCGCGGTGCAGGACCTCAAGCGCGACGTCGGCCTCGACGTCTTCACCGGCCTCGCGAGCGTCACCTTCGCGGGAACCGACAAGGCCGCCCGCAAGTCGGACGAGTCCCTCATCGTCCTCGGCTTCCGGGGGACGACCCCCGACGTCACGAAGCTCGCGCTCTACTACGCAAAACGCAGCAAGACGACGCCGAGGACCGCCACGCACGAGGGCTACACCGTCCACGTCATCGGGGCCGACAGCTGGCTCGCGCTCGTCGAGGGACACGCGCTCGTCGGCGACAAGGCCCTCGTCGGCAGCGCGCTGTCGGCACTGAAGGCCGGACGCCCCGCGCTCAAGCCAGCGCTCGCCTCCGCCCTGCCAGCCGCCGCCGCCCGCAAGCACGCCTGGGGGGCCGCGGTCGGCTCGGCGGACCTCGGCGGTGTCCTCGGCCGCTCGGACCCGCGCCTGAAGGCCCTGCGCGCCATGGCCTTCTCGCTCGACCTCGCCCGCGGCCTCGAGCTCGACGTCGCCGCGACCTTCCCCGATGCGGCAGGCGCCGAGGCCATGCGGGCCGAGATCATGCGCGACCTCAGGAACATCGCGGCCGAGCAAGACGTCAAGGACCTCGGCCTCGACGCGGTCATCGGCGGGCTCACGGCGACCGCGTCCGGCCCTGTCCTGAAGTTCCGCGCGGCCATCACCGGAGCGCTCGCGACGAAGCTGACGGACGCGCTCAAGTCGCTACTTCAGTGATGGCTCAAAGGCTTGCGTAGCGCTCGAAGAGACCGCGGAAGTGGTCCTCCTGGGTGCCGATGCGCGCGGCCCCCTCGGCGAGGGCCGCCCCCATCGCCGCCCGCGGGCGCCTCAGGAGCGCCGTCATCGCGGCGGCACAGGACTCAGCCTCTCCCGCCCGGTAGGTCTCTGCATAGCCCGGGCGCGCGAGGTCGGCCGCGCCCCCGACGTCAGGGACGACGAGCGGCAGGCCGGCACACACGGCCTCGGCGACCACCAGGCCGTAGGTCTCTGCCGCCGAACCATGCAGGAAGCCGTCGGCCGACGCGAGCGTCCGCGCGACCCGCTCGCGATCCTTCACGAAGCCCGCGAGGTGCACCCCGCGGACCTTGCGCGCGCTGCGCTCGACCCAGCCACGGAGGGGGCCGTCGCCAAACAGCACGAAGCCCATCGGGCGATGCGCGCTGACCCGGGCAAAGGCCTCGAGCATCGTGCCGATGCGCTTCTCGGGGTGGAAGCGCGAGATGCCGACCCAAAGAACCGCCTCGTCATGCTGCGCTTCGGGGACGCCACACTGCGTCAGCCAGGCGCTGCGCAGGGCGGCGTCACGCTGGCGCGGCGAGAAGCGCGACTTGTCGATGCCGAACGGGATCGCGATCGGGTTGTGCACGCCAAAGCCGCGCAGGCGGTCCGCAAGCCAGTCGCCCGCCACGACCGTCGCGTCGAAGTGGCCGGACAGGCGGCGCAGATAGGCCCAGTAGGGGCTGAAGAGGCGGTCGACGCGGGACGCCCCGAGCGCCCCGCCGAGCAGCGTCTGCGGGTAGACCGCCACGGGGTCCTGGTGAAAGATGAAGGTGCGCCGCGCCGCCTGCGCCACAGGGCCAGCCCAGCGCGCCGCAAACCAGCCCCCCGACCACGGCGACGAGCCCTCGACGACGTCGGGCCGCTCGGCGTCGAGCAGCGCGTGGACCTTCCGCTCGTTCCACAGGATGAAGTAACGCGGATCGAACGGCATCGGTGGCCCCTTGACCCAGAGGATGCGCCCGCCATCGCGGACCTCCTCGCGGTCCTCGGGACCCGGCGCGATGATGACGACCTCGTGGCCGAGGGTCTTCGCGGCGGCGAGCTTCTGGAGGACGTAGGTGCGCACGCCGCCACCCTCTTCCGCATAGAATTCGGACACATCGACAATCTTCACGGCACCCTCCCCGTCGGCCTGCCGGACGCCCACGCCCCGCACCGATGCGAAGCCACATGGTTGCCCGATGGCCACGGCCAGCGCAACGTGCTAGCGTCCGTGCCCTTCCCGCGGGGCGCGGGACCCAGCCTGCGAGGCCTCCATGAGCGAAGAAAGGACCATCCGCGTCGGCATCGCCGGCGTCCGCGGCTACAAGGGCGCCGAGACGGCCCGCCTCGTCGCGCGCCACCCGCGATTCCGTGTCGCGATGGTGTCGTCGGACGCCATGGCTGGTCACCGCCTGCGCGATCTCGATCGCGACCTCGTGCGTGACGGCGACGCGCCTGCCGTCGGCTACGGCGACACCCTCTCCGCGGCGCGTGACTACGGGGTCGAGCTGATGTTCCTCGCGACCGAGCCCGAGAGCTGCGCCCGCCTTGCAGCCCCGCTCGTCGCGGCGGGCGTGCGGGTCGTGGACCTCTCGGGCGCCCACGCCCTGCGTGACGCCGACGCCCACGCCGAGACCTACGGCTTCCCGCAGCCGACGCTCGCGGCAGAGGCCCGCTTCGGGGTGGCCGAGCTCGCCGATCCAGGCGAGCTCGCGAGCGCACGCGTCGTCGCGAACCCGGGCGCCTTCGGGACCGCGGTCATGCTGGCGCTGGCGCCTATCGCGCGGGCTGGCCTCATCGAGCCGGGCTCGGTCATTGTCGACGCCAAGGGCGGCAGCTCGACTTCGGACCGCAAGGCACGCATATCCCTGCTATTCTCAGAGGTCGCCACCGATTGTCGCGCGACGCGCATCGAGCGCCACCCCTACGCGCCCGAGATCCAGCAGCACCTGAGCCTCGAGCGCGAGCGCAGCGGCGCCGCACGCGCCCCGTTCGCGCTGACGATGACGACCCACCTCATCCCGGTCGTGCGTGGCGTCCTCGCGACGAGCTACCTGTCCATCGCTGGCGCATCCGACGGACGCGAGGCGCTGCTGAAGGTGCGCGCGGCGCTCGAGGAAGCCTATGCCAGGCGTCCGTTCATCCGCCTCCTCGAGCGCGCCGAAGATGTGTCGATGAAGGCGGCTGTCGGCACGAACCGCGCCATCATCGGCGTCACCGCGGATCCCGCCGGGACGCGCGTCGTCGTGGTCAGCGCACTCGACAACCTCGTCAAGGGGACCGCGGGCCAGGCCGTCCAGAACGCCAACCTGATGTTCGGCTTCGACGAGACGACCGGCCTCGCCCTCGGCACGGGCGGCGCGCCCTGAGCTTCCCATATTTCGGAACATGACGACGGAAAAGGGGTGTTTCCCGCGCGAATTGCCCTCTGACGCTTGAGGTGAGCTTGCCGAGCCCGGCATTCTGTGGCTAAGTACTGCGGCCCCGAAAGGAGGCAGCCTTGCGACCCTGCGTCTCTGCGCGAACCCCCCCACTCGTCGCCGCCGTGACGGCCTGCCTGTTCGTCGCCTGCACCGGAGACGGCTCGGGGACGTCCGTCGACGTGGATGACCTCGCGCTGCCGCCCACGTCCGACGCGCCCAGCCCAGCCCCCGAAGCCACCGACCCGGGCGACGCCGAGCCTCCCGCGGCGGCCGACGCATCCCCCGACGCCTCGGACGCGGGCGTGCCCCCAGCCCCCTGCACGCCCGGTGCCACCCGCTGCGACGGACGGCTGCTCGAGACCTGTGGTCCAGACGGGCTCGACTGGACCACCAACACCTGCGCAGGCGGCTGTGTCGACGGCGCGTGCGTCGACTGCGCGCCCGACGCACTCGGCTGCGACGGCGACACGGTCGTGCGCTGCCTCGCCGACGGAACCAGCACGGAGTCCGTCGAGACGTGCGCCGAGGGCCGCGTCTGCAGCGACGGCGCCTGCGTCGGCTGCAGCCCGGGGTCTCGCCGCTGCAACGGCCACGTCAGCGAGGTCTGTGGCGAAGGCGGCGCCTGGGCGCTGGCGAGCGACTGCGCGGACCTGGGGCTCACCTGCAACCTCGGCAGCTGCGTGCCAGCCTGCTCGCGCGATCCGAAGGCCCGCACGAACGCCGGCTGCGAGTACTGGGCCGTCGACCTCGACAACAACGGGCCGGCCGTGGACGCCCAGTTCGCGGTCATCGTCTCGAACCTCGGCGGCATCCCGGCGACCGTGACGGTCTGGCAGCAGGACGGGGACGGCGCACAACCGACGCAGGTCGCGCAGCGTCAGGTCGCGCCCGCGTCGCTCGAGGTCCTCGCCCTGCCGTCCCGCAACATGTCGACCGCGGGCCTGCACTGGGCGGCCTACCGCGTCACCGCGACCGCGCCAGTCGTCGCTTACCAGTTCAACCCGCTCGAGAACGTCGGGGTCTACTCGAACGACGCGTCCCTGCTGCTGCCCGTGGACACCTTCGCGACCGAGTTCATCGTGATGTCGCGCAAGCAGTCCCAGGGGCCCACGTCGCCGTTTCGCGGAGCCTTCGACGTCGTGGCCGCAGCGAGCGCGACGCAGGTCACGATCACCCCGACCGTCCGCACCCAGGCGGGCCCGGGGCTGCCATCGCTGACCCCGGGGCGCCCGCACACCGTGACGCTTCAGCCGTTCCAGGTCCTGAACGTGAAGTCGGACTTCGTCGACGGCGATCTGACCGGGACCCTCGTCACCTCGGACAAGCCCGTGGGCGTCTTCGGGTCCCACGAAGGCGCCCCGTCCGCATCAAAATGCTGTGTCGACCATCTTGAACATCAGCTTTACCCTGTCACAACGTGGGGCACGCATTACATTGCGGCTCGCACCCAGCCTCGCGGTCTCGCGCCGGACTACTGGCGCATCGTCGCGTCCGAGGCGAACACGCGCGTCACGTTCGACCCCGCGGTGCGCGCCCCCGTGACGCTCGGGCGCGGGCAGTTCCTCGACTTCCCCTCGACAGCGGACTTCGTCATCGCTGCCGACAAGCCGGTCATGGTCGGGCAGATCCTCGCGAGCTCGTTCGAGATCGTCGACATCCCGCCCTACGGCAACTGCTGGTCCGACAACGACTGCGCCGAAGGCTACACCTGCCGCCTCGCGAACCGCCCCGACGGCGTCGAGGCCGTCATCTGCGCCCCCGACGCCTGCCCGGTCGCGGGCGCGACGGACACCTGTCCTGACGGCCATGTGTGCGCATGCCCGCCCGGCAAGCCATGCAGCTGCCAACTGCTCGGCGACCCGAGCCTCATCCTCGTGCCGCCCTCATCCCAGTACCGCGACAGCCACGTCTTCCTGTCGCCGGACAAATACGCCTTTGACTTCATCAACATCGTCGCCCCTGCCGACACGGCCGTGACGCTCGACGGCGCGCCCGTCCCCGCGGCGAGCTTCGTGCCGCTCGCCGGGTCCTGGAAAGTCGCGCGTCTGTCCGTCGCAGACGGCGTCCACCGCGTCTCGGCGACACGACCCGTCGGGGTCATCGCCTACGGTTACGATGACGACGTCTCCTACGGCTACGCGGCCGGCCTGAACCTCGTCGACCGTGCCCCCTGAGCCCGGCCCCCACCCCTCTCTTCCGCCCCTGAGAGCCCCCATGCATGACCAGCCATCGCTTCGTCGCCTCATCACGAGCGCGCTCCTCGGGCTCTCGCTCGCAGCCTGCTCGGACCCCGACACGGCCGCGGGCAGCAACGACGCCAACGCCCTGTCGCCCGACGCGGACGACCGCCCGATCTCGGCGGACGCCGCGACACCGGCCGGAACGGACGCCGCCCAGCCTGACAACGCGGACACGACCTCGCCCAGCGCCGACACCGGAACCCCGCTGCCGTCCACGTGCGTGCCAGGCGAGACGCGCTGCGACGGCAGTCAGCTCGCGACCTGCGGTGGCGATGGGCGCAGCTGGACCACGGCCGCGTGCCCCTCGGGCTGCGCAGGTGGCGCCTGCTCCGCGTGCACCCCGAACACCCGCCTGTGCGAGGGCAGCACCGTCGTCCAGTGCCTGCCCAACGGCCAGGGCACGCAGCCTGTCACGGTGTGTGCCGAAGGTCGGCTCTGCCAGGACGGCCTTTGCCTCGACTGCAGCCCGGGCAGCCGTCGCTGCAACGGGACGGTCATCGAGACCTGCGATGACGCAGGCGGATGGGTGGTCGGCGACGACTGCGCGCCGCAGGGGCTGACGTGCAGCCTCGGCGCGTGTGCGCCTGCGTGTTCGCGCGATCCGAAGGCCCGCACGAACGCTGGCTGCGAGTACTGGGCTGCCGACCTCGACAACCTCGGCGACGCCGTGATGGCGCAGTACGCGGTCATCGTCTCGAACCTCGGCACGATCCCCGCCACCGTGACCGTGACCCGTCGCGACAACGCCACCAGCGACCCCGCTCAGGTGCTGCAGCGAGCCGTCGCCCCCGGCTCGCTCGAAATCCTGGCCTTGCCCGCGCGGAACATGTCGACGCCCGGCCTCCACTGGGCGGGCTACCACATCGAATCGACCGCTCCCGTCGTCGCCTACCAGTTCAACCCGCTCGAGAACGTCGGCGTCTACTCGAACGACGCCTCGCTGCTGCTGCCCGTCGACACGTTCGCCAAAGAGTTCATCGTCATGTCTCGCAAGCAGGTCCAGGGGCGCGACGCCGCGTTCCGGGGCGCCTTCAACGTTGTGGCCGGCAGCGCCAACACCTCCGTGACGATCACGCCGACCGCGAGGACCCAGGCGGGCGGCGGACTTCCGGCACTGAACGCCGGCCAGAGCCACACCGTGGCGCTCGAGCCCTTCCAGGTCCTGAACATCAAGACCGACATCGACGCGGGCGACCTGACCGGGACCGTCGTCACGTCGACGCGCCCGATCGGCGTCTTCGGCGGGCACGAAGGCGCACCTTCAGCCGAGCGCTGCTGCGTCGACCACCTCGAGCACCAGCTCTACCCGGTGTCGACCTGGGGCACGAGCTACATCGCGGCCCGCTCGCAGCCGCGCGGCGTGGCGCCGGACTACTGGCGCGTCGTGGCGGCCGAGGATGGGACGACGGTGACGTTCTCGCCCGCGTCCGCGCACGCGCCGGTGACCCTGAACCGCGGGAAGTTCATCGACTTCCCGGCGACGATCGACTTCGTCATCACAGCCGACAAGCCGGTGATGGTCGGGCAGCTCCTCGCGAGTTCGGGAGAAATCGTGAACCTGCCGCCTGGCTCCGATTGCTCGCGCGACTCCGACTGCGACCCGGGCTACACCTGCGACTTCTTTGATGGATGCTTGCCACCAGAGTGCTCGGCGGCCGGCTCGACCAACGGCTGCCCCGCCGGCCACGTCTGCGCCTGCCCGCAGGGGAGCTGCTCCTGCCAGCCGCTCGGCGACCCGAGCCTCATCCTCGTCCCGCCGACCTCCCAGTACCGCGACAGCTACGTCTTTCTATCGCCCAACAAGTACGCCTTCGATTACATCAACATCGTCGCACCGGCCGACGCGGTCGTGACGCTCGACGGCCAGCAGGTCGCGGCCGACCGCTTCGTCGCGATCGGCGGCGCCTGGAAGGTCGCCCGGATCGCGGTGGCCGACGGCGTCCACAAGGTCACCGCGACGAAGGCCGTCGGGGTCGTCGCCTACGGGTTCGACGACGACGTGTCCTACGGCTACGCAGCCGGTCTGAACCTCGTCGATCGCGCCCCCTGAGCCCTGTCCCATCCCAGCGCAAGCCCCCCTGCCCTACCTGAGGTCCTCCATGCGAACCCGTCTGCCACGGCTCCTCCTCTGCGTCCTCACGGCGCTCCCTCTCAGCGCATGCTCCGATGACGACACCTCGGGCGACACGGGGACCACCCCGACGCCCGGTGGCGGCGACGTCGTGCTCGGCGGCGGTGACACCGCGCAGCCCCCCGCTGGCACGGACACCGCGACGAGCGGCGGCCTCGACACCGCGACAAGCGGCGGCGCATGCACGCCTCAGGCCAAGCGCTGCAGCGGCGCTGTCGCCGAGGTCTGCGACGCGAGCGGCGCGTGGGCGGTCGCGAGCGACTGCGGGGCGCAAAACATGACGTGCAACCTCGGCAATTGCGTCGGTGCCTGCGCGCGTGACCCGAAGCTGCGCACGAACGCTGGCTGCGAGTACTGGGCCGTCGACCTCGACAACAGCGGCGAGGCGGTCTCGGCGCCGTTCGCGGTCATCGTCTCGAACCTCGGCACCATCCCGGCGACGGTCACGGTGACGCGGCGCGACAACGCCAGCGCACCGCCCGCGGAGGTCATGCGCCGCGACGTAGCCCCGGGTTCGCTTGAAATCCTGTCGCTGCCGACGCGCAATATGCTCGCGACGGGGCTGCACTGGGCGGGCTACAAGATCACGTCGACCGCGCCTGTCATTGCCTACCAGTTCAACCCGCTCGAGAACGTCGGCGTCTACTCGAACGACGCCTCGCTGCTGCTGCCCGCGGACACCTTCGGGACCGAATTCATCGTGCTGTCGCACGAAGAGGTCCCGGCCCAGCCGCCGACGCGCGGCTTCTTCAGCGTGGTCGCAGCGGGCGCCGCGACCGAGGTGACCATCACTGCGACCGGCGAGACGCAGGCTGGCGGCGGCCTGCCGTCGCTCAGCTGGGGCGAGCGCCACACCGTCACCCTCGAGCCCTATCAGGTGCTGAACGTGCGCTCGAACGGGATGGGCTCGGATCTCACCGGCACGGTGATCACCGCGAACCGCCCGGTCGGCGTCTTCGCGGGCCACGAGGGCGCCCTCTCGGCCCCGTTGACGGAGGCGCGTGACCGCTACCTGTGCTGCTTCGACCACCTCGAGCACCAGCTGTACCCGGTCGCCACCTGGGGTACGACCTACCTCGCCACCCGGGCGCAGGCCCGCGGGCGCGCCCCCGACTACTGGCGCATCGTCGCCTCGGAGGACGGTACGCGCGTCACCTTCGACCCGTCCTCGGCCCACAGCCCCGTGTCCCTCGGCCGCGGCGAGTGGGTGGACTTCCCGTCGACCGCGGACTTCATCATCAACGCCGACAAGCCGGTCATGGTGGGGCAGATCCTCGCGAGCTCGGGGGAGATCACCGAGGTCGCCTACAAGGCCCCGTGCTTCGACGAATCGGGCTGCGACGCCTCCCAGAGCTGCGAGATGGGGCGGCTGCGCAACGGGCAGGAGGAGCTGATGTGCCTGCCTCCGACGTGCTCGACCGCAGGGTCAACCGCGGGCTGCCCCGCCGCCCACGTCTGCGTCTGCGACCCCGCCGACCCCGGGTGCCGCTGCCAGCCGCTCGGGGACCCGACGCTCATCATGGTGCCGCCCGCGTCGCAGTACCGCGACAGCTACGTCTTCCTGACGCCCAACAAGTACGCGTTCGACTACGTCAACATCGTCGCGCCCTCTGACGCCTCGGTCCGTCTCGATGACCGCGACGTCGGTCCCGAGTACTTCACCGCGGTGGGCGGCCAGTGGAAGGTCGCGCGCCTGCTCGTTCAGGACGGGGTTCACCGCCTGAACGCCAGCAAGCCGGTCGGCGTCGTCGTCTATGGCTACGACGACGACGTCTCGTACGGCTACGCGGGCGGCCTGAACCTGGTCGATCGCTGAACGCCGACCCCGGCCCGCCCTCACGGAGACCCGCCATGCGCCGCACCTCACCGACCCTCGCCCTGCTCGCCTCCCTCGTCGCCGCCGGCTGCCCCGGCAGTGGCTCGACTGGCGATGGGACAGATGTGCCAGGCGGCGCCGTGCCTGACGAGGGCGTCCTCGTGCCGCCCGCCGGAGACGCGGGCGACGAGGAAGCCACGACCCCGCCCAGCCCGGACGCAGCCAGCGAGGACATCGCCGCCGTCGAGGACGTGACAGCGACCGAGGACGCCGCGACCGGGGAGGCCGACGCGGCGCCCGGCGCGTGCACGGTGGGCGAGCGGCGCTGCAACGGGAGCGCCAGCGAGCGCTGCGGGGACGCGGGGACGTGGCAGCCAGCGAGCGACTGCGCCAGCCAGGGGCTCGCCTGCAACAATGGCAGCTGCGTGCCCGCGTGCTCCAGGGATCCGAAGACGCGCAATAACGCTGGCTGTGAGTACTGGGCGGTCGACCTCGACAACAACGGCGCGGCCGCGAGTGCGCCCTATGCCGTCATCGTGTCAAACCTCGGGACCCTGCGCGCGACGGTGCGTGTGACGCGACGCGACAGCGCCTCGACCAACCCCGCCGAGGTCCTCACCCGAGAGGTCGCGCCCGGCACGCTGGAAATCCTGACGCTGCCGACCCGCAACATGGGGTCCCCGGGCCTGCACTGGGCCGGCTACCGCATCGAGGCGACAGCGCCCGTGGTCGCCTACCAGTTCAACCCGCTCGAGAACGTGGCCGTCTACTCGAACGACGCCTCGCTGCTGCTGCCCGTCGACACCTTCGCGACCGAGTTCATCGTCATGTCGCGCGAGCAGATCCCGGCCAGCCCGCCGTTCCGCGGCACCTTCAGCGTGGTGGCTGCAGGGGCGGCGACCGAGGTCACCATCACCCCGACCACGCGCACCCTGCAGGGCGGTGGGCTGCCAGCGCTGTCCGCTGGCCAGAGCCACACCGTCACGCTCGAGCCCTATCAGGTCCTGAACGTCAAGTCGGACCAGACCGAGGGTGACCTGACGGGCTCGATTGTGACCGCGACACACCCGGTCGGCGTCTTCGGCGGCCATGAGGGCGGGCTGTCGGCCTCCATGCAGGTGGCGCGCGAGCGCGAGCTGTGCTGCGTCGACCACCTCGAGCACCAGCTCTACCCGGTCGCCACGTGGGGCACACGCTACGTGGCGGCCCGCTCGAATCCGCGCGGGCTCGCCCCCGATTACTGGCGCATCGTCGCCGCCGTGGACGGGACGCAGGTCACCTTCGAGCCCGCCTCGGTGCGCGCGCCGGTCACGCTGAACCGTGGCAAGTTCGTCGACTTCCCATCCACCAGCGACTTCGTCATCAGCGCCGACAAGCCCGTGATGGTGGGGCAGGTCCTCGCGAGCTCGGCGGAAATCCTGCCGAAGTCGCCCGGCGCGACCTGCGTGACGAACGCCGACTGCAGTCCCGCCTATACCTGCAAGTACGGTCAGCGTCCGAACGGGACCTACTCCTTCCTCTGCATGTCACCCGAGTGCACGACCGCGGGCGCCACGGCTGGCTGCCCTGACGCCCACGTCTGCGCCTGCCAGCCCGGCAAGCCGTGTTCGTGTCAGGCCCTCGGCGACCCGACGCTCATCCTCGTGCCGCCGACCTCGCAGTTCCGCGACAGCTACGTGTTTCTGTCACCGAACAAATATGCCTTCGACTTCATCAACATCGTGGCGCCCGCCGACGCCACCGTGACGCTCGACGGGCAGGTGATGGCGGCGTCCAGCTTCGTCGGCATCGGCCCCGACTGGAAGGCCGCTCGCATGGCCGTGCAGGACGGTGTCCACACGGTCACCGCCGACAAGCCCGTCGGCGTCATCGCCTACGGCTACGACGACGACGTCTCCTACGGCTACGCGGCCGGCCTGAACCTCGTCGACCGCGCGCCCTGAGGCACTCCGCGCCGTTCACTGTCGTCGCCTGAGTGCAACCCGAGGTAAACCCCCACGTAATGCAAAGAAGAACGCAAAGCGACACGCTCACTCATTGCTGAACTCGCCCTCCCGTGCTGTCTTGGGGTCTCGAAATGCGACCCTGAACCAGCCCCGGAGGCAACCATGATGCTACAACAGGCCCTCTCCCGCTTCGCTGTCGTATGCATCGCGATCGCCGGCTTTGTTGCAGGATGTGAAGCTCAGCCAGAGCCCCCCCCCGACGCTGGCGGACCCTGCCTCGAGGGCACGAGCGGCTGCGCCTGCGCCGCTGGGCGCCTGTGTGACCCCGGGCTGTTCTGCCTCGACGGGACCTGCGCAGCAGACGCCGATGCGCCGTCTGGCCACGAAGACGCGTCGACCCCGGAAGCGGAGACGACGACCCCAGCAGATACTTCAAGCGGTGACGACACCGGTACGACCGACGACACCGGCACGACCGACGACACCGGCACGATCGACGACACCACTTCTGCCGACGACACCGGGACGACCGACGACACCGGCACGACCGACGACACCGGCACGACCGACGACACCGGGACGACCGACGACACCGGGACGACCGATGGCACCGGCACGACCGACGACACCGGGACGACCGATGGCACCGGCACGACCGACGACTCCGGCACGACTGACAGCACCGGCACGACCGGCGACACCGCGCCCGCCGACGACGCGTCGGCCCCCCCGAACTGCGCCCGAGTCCCGTTCGCCGACGGGTGTGACTGCGAGACGGACGACGACTGCACGACCGGCGCGTGCCGCCTGTCACACGACGGCCTGTCGCGGTGTGCCTCGCCCTGTGACACCGAGGCCGAGTGTCCTGACAGCCACCTCTGCAGCGAGGATATCGCGTCGGGCGACACACGCTGCGTTGAGACGGACCTGCACCTATGCCGCCCATGCCTCGCAGATGCTGACTGTCAGGCGGAGCTCGGGCCCGCGGGAACAGGGGCGCGCTGCGTCGACTTCGGGCCTGCGACCGGCGCCTTCTGCGGCGTCGCTTGCGGGGACCCGGCGGAGTGCCCCGAAGGCTGGACGTGCCGCGAGGTGCGGGCTCGCTCCGACGGCGCCCCGGTCTCCCAGTGTGTCCCCGATGACCCCGCGCGCGGGTGTGAATGCTCGGGGCGGGCCATCGCGGAGCGCGCGACCACGGCCTGCAGCGTCGGGCAGTGCCTCGGGACCCGGACCTGCGGACCTGACGGGCTCGGCGCCTGCACCGGGCCCGGTGGCACCGCCTGCACACCCGGCGTCGAGGTCTCAATCGCCTTCGACACCCACGGCGGCGCGCCGCTCGAGCCGGTG
>SYAK01000010.1 GCA_005788935.1 Pseudomonadota bacterium | reverse complement strand
GCGCGTGCCATCTTGACCTCCTGTCCCTGCGGTCCAAGACTCACGTTCGATCACAGAAGACCGGCTCCGTCGATCTTCGCTCCCACCGTCAAGGCGAATGAGAACTCGATCGCCCTGCGTCCCGCGTCTCGGAGCTTGACATGCGTTGGAGGCTGTCGTTTTCAGCGTGTCTGCGCGCTGACCGCACCGTCCACCCCACCAAGGAACTCGACGCCATGACCCTCTCCCGCCGCCCGGCTTCCAGCATGCTCCGTGCCTCCCTCCCGCTCTTCGCCGCCGCCGCTCTCGGCGCCTGTGGTGACGACGGCGCCACGACCGGCCTCAAGCTCGACTTCGATCCCGTCTCCACGGCCTCCGCCCTCTCGACCGGCCTCGTCGTCGCCCCCGAGTTCGACGTCACGCGCTTCGAGGTGCTCGTCCGCGAGGTGAAGCTGCTGCCCGACAAGAACGCCAACGAGTCCGACGACGCCCGTTTTCAGGCCAAGGGAACCTTCACCATCAACGTCCTCGACCCCGCGGCTTCGACGACCCCGGTCATCGAGGTCCCGGACGAGACCTACAAGAAGGTCGAGCTGAAATTCGGCAAGCCCGACGCAGGCGAGGGGCTTGATGGCGAGGGGTGGGCGCTCGTTCTCGACGCGGTCATCGGAGACGCCGACAGCGACGCCGACTACAACGTCGAGCTGCGCCTCGAGGACCTCGAGAAGCTGACGCTGCGCGACGTCGACGGGCTCGCCCTCGCGGGCGGCGACGTCGGGACCTTCCTCGTCAACCTCGACGTCGTGTCGTGGTTCGCGGGCGTCGACCTCGCCGAGCTCGACGCGGACGGCGATGGCTCCATCCGCATCGACAAGGACAGCGCCAAGGCGGCCCACGACGACATCGCGAAGGCGATCAAGGACAACATCAAGCTGGTCCGCAAGCCTTGACCTGTCCTTGCATGGCACCGAGGCGGGCATGGCCCGGCCTCGGACTGCCGTGGCCTGCAGTGACCCCGGGTTGACAGGGACCCGGCGCTCGCGGATCCTCGGGGAGTCCAAGCCTTCGGAAGATTCCCCATGCGCCCTCGCCTGCCCGCCCTGCTGCTGCTCGCCCTGGTCTTCGTCGCCGACACCGGCTGCTATCGCGGGGGGCACCACGTCGGCCACCAGGTGGCGCCCGGCGTCGTGTTCCTCGGCGGTCGCGACGTCGCCTTCCGCGTCGACCGTGACACCTTCGTCGTCGGACGCGACACGGGGCGCTTTACCCGGCTCCGCTTCGAGGTCGATGACGCCCCCGTCGCCGTCCACAGCGTCGTCATCGAGTTCGGGAACGGCCAGACCTACGCACCCGACACGCGCCTCGTCTTCGGCGAGGGCGCCTGGTCACGCGAGCTCGACCTGCCAGGCGACGCGCGCTTCATCCGCCGCGTCACCTTCCTCTACGAGAGCGTCGGGCGGCCCATCCGCGGGCACGCCCGGGTGCGCCTGTTCGGGCTGCGCTGACGGCCCTCAGGGCAGCGGCAGGACACCGTCCGGGCAGTTGAGCGCGACGAGCTCGGCGACGACCTCACCGCGCGCGTAGCAGGCCTTGTACAGCGTGTCAGGACTCCACACCTCGATGAGCCTCGGCAGGTCACCGACGCCGCACGCGACCGCGCTCTCGACGCCCGCGCTCATGCTCGAGCCGTCGGTCACCGCGAGCGACACCGACCAGCGCAGGGGGTCGACCGCGTCGACCGCAAGGGGGTGCCACTCGTTCTCACCCAGGACGTTCGGGCCGAGGTAGAGTGCGACGTCGCCCGCCGCGCCGTCGAGCGTCACAGCCACGTCGTGGCGGGCCTCTGCGCAGCTCGCCTCGGACGCCGTCACGGCTGGCACCCGCCTCGACAGGTCCTCACCCACGACCGTGCCCGGAAACGGGCAGACGCGGTCGACGGGCTCACCGTCGAGGGTCGCTGCGAGGCAGCCTTCCTCGTCGCGGTCGCCGAGGTCAATGACGAGCGTGTCGCGCCCGCTGAGCGTGACCGTGCCAGTGATGCCGCCTTCCGCGCGGTTGACGAGGTCGAGCGCCAGCCCGAAGGTCCCGAGGCCGGGCAGCGTCGCCTCGGCCCCGGGCCGCAGCGTGCTCGTCGTGCCGCCGTCGGACGTGCGGACCGTGTGCGTGGTCATGTGCACGGCGCGGACGAGGTCACCCGCCGTGACGGTGAGGTCGACGACGGTCGTCAGCGGTGCGTCGATCGCCGGCTCGCCGCGGTCCCCCTTGATAGCGCCGTCCCAGCGTTGCGTCTGGCCATCGAGCGTCTGGGACCAGCCCGTGAAGACGAGGCGCGTCGGAGCGACCGGGTCCTTGCCGAGCATCACGCCGAGCGGGACGTTGGCCCCCTCCACCCGGCCCGCCCAGATGGCCCCCGTGCGGTGCCCGACACAGCCTGCCGGCTCGGCGACGACCATGGCGCCAGTCCAGGCCACCGTCCCGTCCATGTTCGGGATTGGGTCGAGCGTCGGACAGCCCGAAGGCTCGGCGACGCTCTGCGGATCGGCAGACTCGGGGGCGTCGCGCCAGGCGTCCTGCATCGCGTCGGCCAGCACGAACGTCGCGACCGCCGCGTCGAGCCCGAGGGCCATCGACACGGCCTGCGTCCGGACGAGCGGGCTGGCCTCGCCGAAGGACGCGTCGCGGACGGGCGCCGCCACCTCTGGCGCCGCATCGCCTGCGACGTCTAACGCAACGTCGAGGCCGGGCACAGGCGCCCCATCCTCACCGCAGGCGGGAGAAAGGGCCACCGGCACGGCGAGCGCAAGCAGGCCACGGCAGAATTGGAAGGCTTCGGTAGGACGGCGTGGGGTCGGGTTCGCAGGCATGATGTTCCTCGGTGTCATCCGCGTCTCGCGCGGCCGGCCCTCGACGCCAGTCACGGTCCGATCTTCAAACTTTCGTGCTTGACCGTTGACGACCCGTGACAACCCGGCCCGAGGTGATCGCTTCGAACCCAGGCCAAGCCGACTTCCTCGCGGACCTGACACCTGTCGGCGCGTTCGTGGAGGTGCTTGACGCATCGCAATACGCAGCCCTGCCACAAGACTGGGTCGTATTCCTGACGGATGTCCGCGACTCGACGGGCGCTATCGCGCGCGGCGGCTATCGGTCCGTCAACCTTGTCGGCGCCGCCTGCATCGTGGCCGCCATCAACGCCGCGGGACGACCGCCTGCGGATGCGACGCCGCGCGACGCCCGCAGCGACCGGATTGGCTGGGCCTTCGGCGGAGATGGGGCGACCCTCGTCGTCCACGCCCAGGACGCAGACGCCGTCGAGCAGGCCCTCGTGGCGGTCGCGGCGATGGCCGAGGGCGCCCACGGCCTGTCCCTGCGGGTCGGTCGCGTCCCGGCCTCGGCGCTGACCGCCGCAGGCCTCAGCGTCGGTGTGTGCCGGTTGCGCCTCGCAGGTACGGACACGCTGACGATGTTGCGCGGGGACGGGATCGCGGCCGCCGAGGCCTGGATCAAGGCACCGGACAGCCGCTTCCTCGTCGACACGGACCGCATCGTGCCGCCAGCCGATCTCGGCGGCCTCTCCTGCAACTGGGAGCCCTTCGCGGCGCGGCGCGGCGTCGTCATCGCCCTGCTTGTTCTCGCGCGTGGTGAAGACGCCGAGGCGACCTACCGGGACGTCTATCGCGTCATCGACCAGCTCGCCGCCGACGCCGACGCGGCGCCCCAGCCCGCCTCGACCCCGGATGGGCCGCACGGGCACCCTGTCCCGTTGCAGGCGCTTCGAAAGGACGTCTGGACGCCCTCGACGCTCGGCCTCACGCGGGCCACCCGCGGCTTCGGGCGGTCGTGGATCGCTCGCCTGCGCACCGCGGTGGCGGTCTGGCTGGACGGCGTCCTCGGCAACGCGATGTTCCGCCTCGGGCTCCGAAGCCTGACGGTCAGGCCGGCGACCTACCTGCCGTCCACGGTCGCACGCACCGATTTCCGCAAGTTCGACGGGATGTTGCGCATGATCGTCGAGCTGCCTGAGGCGCGCGCCCGAGCGCTCGAGGCGTGGCTCGCGCACGCCCACGCGGCGGGCCGCCTCTGCTACGGCGTCCACGCCTCAGGGGCTGCGGTCATGACGTGCGCCGTCTTCTCGTTTGCGGCCGACAGCCATGTCCACTTCGTCGACGGCGCCGACGGGGGCTACGCGATGGCCGCGATCCGGCTGAAGCAGCAGCTCGCCGAAGGCTGACGTTTCGTCAGGCCAGCAGCGGCTCGCCCATCCGGATGAAGCCGCCAGCCGCGAGCACGGTGCGGTCTGCGGCGCCAGCGGGCCAGAGCAGGACGACAGTCGAGCCGAGATTGAAGCGCCCGAGCTCGTCGCCCGCCGCGATCACGTCGCCCACCGCGACCGAGGTGGTGATGCGACCGACGTTGGTGGCGCCGACGAAGACCACGTGGAGGTCATGCCCCGCAGGCGTCGCGAGCGTCACGACGGTCCGCAGGTTGCGGGCGAAGAGGCTCGGCACGTGGCGCAGGCCGATCGCGTTCACCGGGTAGCGGGCGCCCGGGATGGCCGAGACGCGGGTCACCGTGCCAGCGGACGGCGCATGCACCCGGTGGTAGTCGCGCGGCGAGAGGTAGACGACGGCCACGTGGCCGTGCGCGAGGGCCCGGTCGGGACGTCCGAGCAGCTCGGCCGCCGTCCAGCCCTGCCCCTTGACCGTCGCGCCCTCGGGCAGGTTCCCGTCGCCATCGAGGCGGTCAAAGAGCGACAGGCGCCCGTCGGCGGGCGAGACGACCGACGCCGTCGAGATCGGTCGCAGCCCGGCTCGAAGCCCGCGCGTGAAGAAGTCGTTCAGCGTGCGGTAGGCCTCGGGCGGGTGCTCGGCCTCGGCGAGGTTGACGCCGAAGCCACGCGCGTAGGCGTGGATGAGGGCGGTCATCGCCGGGCGGGGCAAGGGCGTGTCGGCGAGGCGCTCCATGGCCGCCGCGAGGGTGGGCCCGGAGGCTGCACCGAGCGCCGCCTGAACGAGGGGGTTCGTCATCGCGATGGCCTCAGAGTTCGGGCAGGTCGAAGCGGACGAGCTTGGCAAAGCGCTCGGCGCGCTCGCGGATGGCCGCGCGGTCGATGCCCGTCAGCCGCTCGACGCCGTAGCCCTCGACGCAGAAGCTCGCGAGCACGCTGCCGACGACCGCGGCCTTGCGCACGTTGGTGGCCGAGACGTCGCCCGTCGAGGCGAGGTGCCCGACGAAGCCGCCCGCGAAGGTGTCGCCCGCTCCCGTCGGGTCGACGACGTGCTCGAGCGGGTAGGCCGGCGTGTAGAAGATGTCGTCCTCATTGAAGACAATGGCGCCGTGCTCACCGCGCTTGATGACGACGAGCGATGGGCCGAGGGCCTGAATGGCGCGGGCGGCAAGTACGACCGAGCGCTTGCCGGTCAGCTCGCGGGCCTCCTCGTCGTTCAGGAAGAGCGCGTCGATGCGGCGCAGCACGTCGAGGAGCCCGTCCTTCGCGATGTGGATCCACAGGTTCATCGTGTCGGCCGCCACGAAGCGCGGCGCCGAGACCTGCTCGAGGACGCTCGCCTGAAGGCGCGGCTGGATGTTGCCGAGGAAGACGAACGGGCTCTGGCGCTGGATGGGCGTCAATTTGGGCTCGAAGGCCTCGAAGACATTCAGCTCGGTAAAGAGCGTGTCGCGCCCGTTCATGTCGTCGTGGTAGCGGCCGCCCCAGCGGAAGGTGCGACCCTCGGTCCGCTCCAGCCCGGCGAGGTCGACGCCGTGGGCCTCGAGGAGCGCGATGTCGTCGGCCCGGAAGTCCTCGCCGACGACGGCCACGACCGACGGGCGGACGAAGTGCGAGGCGGCGAGCGAGAAGAAGGTGCCCGACCCGCCGAGCATGTCGTCGCGTGCGCCGAGCGGGGTGGCGATGCTGTCGTAGGCGACGGAACCGATGACGACGAGGCTCATGGCGCGTTCTCCATATGAAGCGGGCCGCCTGGCGAGGCGAGGCGGGCGAGGATCGGGGCGAGGCGGGCGCGAGTGGCCGCCGGGATGAGGCTGGGCACGGTCATGATGGCGTTGTCGAGGGCGCGCCAGGCCGGCGACGGCGCGGCCGTTGCGGCAGCCTTGATCGCGTGGCGAAGGACCGCCTGGGCGTTTGCGACGTTGGCCTTCATGACGGCGATGACCGCGTCGACCGTGACGTGGTCGTGATCGGGGTGCCAGCAGTCGTAATCGGTCGCCATCGCGAGCGTCGCGTAGCCGATCTCGGCCTCGCGCGCGAGGCGGGCCTCGGGCAGGTTCGTCATGCCGACGACCGAGGCGCCCCAGCTGCGGAACATGTGCGACTCGGCGCGGGTCGAGAAGGCCGGCCCATCGATGCAGACGTAGGCGCCGCCGTCGTGAAGCTGGAAGGGGGTCGACGCGGCGACAGCCCGGCCCGCATCGAGCAGGAGCGCGCGGCCAACCGGACAGACCGGGTCCGCGATCGAGACGTGCCCGACGCCGCCGTCCTCGAGGAAGGTTGACGGCCGGTTGCGGGTGCGGTCGATGAACTGGTCGACGAGGACGAGGTCGCCTGGCGCGATGTCCTCGCGCAGCGAGCCGACGGCGCTGACGGAGAAGTTCCGCGAGACGCCGACAGACTTCATCGCCCAGAGGTTGGCCCGGTAATTGATTGCGTGTGGTGGCACCCGGTGCCCGCGTCCGTGGCGCGGCAGGAAGGCGACGGGGACGTCGTCGACGCGCCCGATGAGCAGCGCGTCCGACGGGGCCCCGAACGGCGTGTCGACGATGACCTCGACGAGGTCCGTGACGCCCGACAGGGCGTAGAGACCGCTGCCGCCGATGACACCGATGGCTGGCCGGAGTTGGGTCGGGTCGTGCTGCGTGGACATCGGTCTGCTCTGGGAGGGCGGTGGAAAGGCGCTCGGGCGGGTGCCTATCACCTCACGCGCGGCGGTGCAACCACGGCGCGCGGCGTGTCGCTGGACGAGAACTCGGCGGCCTCCCCGCGGGCGGACCCCGCGGACCGCGAGCCGAGGCGGACGGGCTGCTCAGACCCTCGGTTCCCGGGCCTGACGGCGCTCGACCCACCACGCGAGGGCTGGGAACAGGAACAGCGCTGGCAGCGACCAGAACGCGGGAACGTCCGGCTCGAAGCCACGCGGGCGATAGACGCCGCCATGCAGCGCGGTCGTGACGAGCCAGAAGGCGATGAGGGCCCAGCCCGCTCGGCCCCACGGGGTCAAGTCGACAGGCCGTGGAGCGGACGGGCGAACGGGCGGGTCGAAGACGAGCAGCCCGAAGGTGCCAGCCGTCATCAGGGTCACGACGGCGGCGGTCGGGTAGGCCCCCGTACTCCAGCAGAGGACGCCGATGGCGGTGATGACGGGGGCGAGCATCAGCGCGCCAAGGGCCGCGTGGCGCTGGGTCAGGAGGAGCGTCGCGATGACGAGCTGGACCGCCCCGACGAAGCGATAGAAGAATCCCGTTGCGTGAAAGGCGTCGAGAAAATCGTGAAACGGCCCGGAGAGCGCCGGATCGGTGAAGGGCTCGCCAAGGATCTTCTTCATCCCGGCTGGCAACATCGCGAACCCGAGCAGCACGCGCAGCCACGCCGCCCCGAGCCACGCCGCGCGGGCCGCGCGCAGGCGTGCGAGGGCGGTCAACGGGGGGCCTCGACGGTGGCGCGGAACGGCTTCAGCGGGACGCATGGGACTCCGGAGGGGCGGCGGGCCAGTTATCGGACGGCGCGGACGCCACTGCAAGCAGGCGCGCGTGGTTGTCGTGGCATGTGCCTTGACAGGGCGGCGCGGAGCCCCTCCTCCTTGTAGACTGGGCACGAGACCCGGAGGGACGGATGCGTGAAGGGCGACACTGGAAGGCGTGGACGGGGATGGCGCTGACGGCGTTCGCGACCGCCTGTGATGACTCCGATCCGGGGACCATGGCCGCCCCGCCGCCGCTGGCGCCGAGCATCTGCGCGCCGCGGGACGCGGTCCTGCCCACGGCCGAGGCGCTGCTGGCGGACGGCGTCGATCTCGGCTGGCGGCCGCGCTCGGCGGACCTCGACGAGGCCGACCACGGGCTCGCGTTCGAGGACGCACCTGGCGCGATGGCGGAGGCCGAGCCAGTCCCCGTGCCCCGCCCGAACCCGCTCGCGGCTGGCACCGACGCGGATGGGGACTGTCTTCCCGACGTCGAGGAGGCGGCTGCGGGCACATCGCCGACGCGGCCCGACACCGACGGGGACGGCTGGTACGACGGGCCCTGCAACGAGCGGCGGAAGCTCGTCGTCGTGAGCGTCAAGGCCTGGGACGAGTCCGAGGACCTCGGCGTCGACGAGATGTATCTCATCGCCGACGACCGGCGCCTCCCGACGACGGCCGACCTCGACGGCTTCTGGGACTTCGACGATGGGCAGAGCCGCACGCTGAACCTGACGCTCGCGTCGCGCGTCCGCGGCACGAACACGACGGGCAGCCTGACGACGGTCCGCCTCGAGGGCTGGGATGACGACGTCGAGGCGACGAACGCGTGGTGGCCCGACGACCTGCTGTTCACGACGACCTTGAACCTCGGGACGCAGGTGGGCGGTCAGACCTTCAAGGTTC